>CAYSLW010000251.1:0-2277 GCA_964431955.1 uncultured Candidatus Methanoperedens sp.
AAAGCATAGAGTGTACAAAAAGGGTTCTGGAACATATCCAGAGCGGAAAACGCAAGGCACTTATCGTGATGGCAACCGGAACAGGAAAGACAAGAGTCGCTATGGCGATAATAGATGTACTTTTAAAAGCGAACTGGGCTCAGAAAGTCCTTTTCCTCGCAGACAGGAAAGCGCTTCGAAAACAGGCTTGCGATGATGGATTTAAACGATTTTTCCCTGAAGAGTCAAAATCCATGATCCATTCGGGTGTTTTTAACAGGAATTCAAGGCTCTATGTATCAACAATCCAGACATTCATGGAAATCTACAATCAAAAAGATAGTTCGGGGAAATATATGGTTTCTCCAGGGGAATTTGATGTTATTATCTCTGATGAAGCCCATCGTTCCATATACAACAAATGGAAGGACGTATTCACGTATCTTAATGCAATCCAGATAGGTCTGACTGCGACTCCCGCTGATTTTATCGAGAGGGATACCTTCAGGTTCTTTGGCTGCGAAAATAAAGTTGCTACTGCGCTCTATGATTATGAAGAGGCAGTAAAGGATGGGGTGCTGTGTGATTTTCGAAAAAATATCTCGGGCGCTCGCACGCATTTCCAGATAGAAGGTATCAGAACGCCGGATTTACCTCTCGGCGAGATAAATAGATTATCTGGAGAGGGTATTGACCCTTATGAGATCAATTTTGAAGGCACCGAGCTTGAGAAAAAGGTAGCTGTAAAAGGAACAAGCGAAGCTCTTGCGCGGGAGTTTATGGAGAATTGCTTAGTCGACCAATCGGGAAATCTCCCTGCAAAATCCATCATATTTGCCATTTCAAAAAAGCACGCAAAAAGATTGTGGGAAGCGTTTGAGAAACTTTATCCAGAATATAAAGGAAGGCTTGCGAGGGTGATTGTTTCAGATGACCCCAGGGCGCAGGCTTCGATCAAAGAGTTCAAAACAGAATCGCTGCCCAGAGTGGCGATATCAGTTGATATGCTGGATACAGGCATCGATGTTCCTGAGGTCTGCAATCTTGTTTTTGCCAAGCCCGTATTTTCAAGAATCAAGTTCTGGCAGATGCTTGGAAGAGGAACGAGGTCTGATAATACCTGCAAATATAAGGAATGGCTGCCTGATGGGAAGAAGGAATACTTTAAGGTATTCGATTTCTGGGATAATTTCGAGTACTGGGATATGCATCCAGAGGGCGACCAGAAAGAGTCCGGGGAAGCGATTACAAACAGGATATTCCTTATCAGGCTCAGGCAGCTTGAGCATTGCCTGAATGCTGGCGAGGCGGAGAAAGCCGAGAAAGTTAAAACGAAAATATTTGAAGATATTGCATCGCTGCCAAAGGATTCTGTAAGCGTGAGGGAGAACCTGAGGGATGTTGAGAAAGCACTATCTCCGAAGCTCTGGGATAATGTGGGACTCGATCCTGTGGAATTCCTGAAAAAGAAAATCACTCCACTGATGAGATTCAAGCAGGACGTTAACCTGAATGAGGCATCTTTCACTTTTAAATGCGAAAAACTGGGTGTTGCTGTGCTGCAAGGGGACAGGGAAGAGATTCTTCGGTTAAAACCAAAGATAGGAGAAATGGTGGACTGCCTGCCCGATGAGCTGAATGTAGTCAAACCAAAGCTCGCATTTAAAGAAAAGGTTCTTTCGAGCAGGTTCTGGGAGAGTGTATCTTTTGAGGACTCGCAGATGCTGATCTCTGAGCTTGCAAAACTGATGAAATACATGGCTCCTGAGCCCCGGAGAACCATTGTGCTCGACATGGATGACATGATACAGCAAAGGAAACTTATCGAGTTCGGACCTGATGCAAAGCAGGAGTATGTCAAGGTCTATAAGGAAAAAGTGGAGGACAGGATAAAGAGGCTGGCAGATGAACATCCGGCTATCATAAAAATCAAGAAAGATGAGGCGCTTACCGAGGCTGACCTGCGCGCACTTGAAGACACTCTCAATAACCCTGAACTGTATATCACCGAGGATGTGTTGCAGAAGGTGTATAATCGGAGCAAAGGCACGCTGGTGCAGTTCGTCAAGAATATCCTGGGTTTATACAAATTCCCTGAGCCTGAAACAAGGATAAGGGATGCCTTCAATACCTATATAATCGAGAACAGCAAGCAATACAGCGCCGACCAGCTTAATTTTATCAGGACGATCCAGACGGTTTTTTCGAAGAGGAAACATATAGAGTATATGGAGCTATTTGATGCGCCATTCACAAACTTTGGAGTAAATGCGCCCATGCCCATGTTCACTGAAAATG
>CAYSLW010000251.1:2287-2909 GCA_964431955.1 uncultured Candidatus Methanoperedens sp.
ACCTATGCGGCGTATTGGAGAAGGAGATATATGCGGAGGCTTAGGAGTGAAAAATAACGAACCGCAGATAAACGCAGATGAACGCAGATTAAATCTATCGGCTTTTAGCATCCTCAACGGCGCACACCGCAAAGAGCGCGAAGAACGCAAAGGGAGGGCTGAAAAATGAATGCTCTCCATGAGCGGCGGGCACTGCCGAGGGAAATGGAGTGGTAGCATGCGCATCGTGATAGATACAAACATTTTCATTTACAGAGAAGATGACCACATTCTCCCAGGCAATTTAGAAAAATTATTAAAAATATTAAATGTTATAAATGTAAAAATACTCATTCATCCCAAATCGATTGAAGAATTAAAAAGAGATCTAAATGAAGATAGAAAGAAAGTCGCATTGTCCAAAATTAATACCTACCCACTGTTAGAGTCACCGCTTGAACCAGATGCAGATACTAATTTTTTAAATCTTGTTGGACATCCCTCAAATGCAAACGATTATGTTGACAATACGATCTTATATTCGGTTTATAAAGATGCGGTTGATTTCCTGATCACAGAGGATAAAGGGATACAAAAGAAGTCTGATAGATTGGGAATAAAGGATAGAGTTCTGTATATTGAT
>CAYSLW010000252.1:0-2901 GCA_964431955.1 uncultured Candidatus Methanoperedens sp.
CGTTCATCGGCGTCATGCCCGCCGTTATGCATAGACACGTATCTCCACGTATGGCTTCGCCATACGTGTGGGCGACGCCAACTGGCGCAACGGTTGACGTGGATGCGCCCTCCCGAGGCGCGACTCGGTGCGTTCATAAACCGAGACTTCGGTTTACGCAGTGTTGGGGTATGCGAAGCATACCCCTCGTTTGATAAAACTTTCATAAGTTTTTTCATCTGCGGTTTATAAATTCCTATACATCAAGAAATAGTACCATGAGGTATAATTATGGGCAACCCGCATATCGAACTTCCAAAAGAAAAATCGCCGAATTCTGCAAAAAGTGGAAAATACGAGAGTTCTCCCTATTCGGCTCAGTGCTTCGGGATGATTTTCGCCCTGACAGCGATGTTGATGTCCTTGTCACCTTCAGCGAAGATGCAAAACATACATTATTTGACCTTGTCCATATGGAAAACGAGTTAAAACAGATACTTGGGCATGAAGTGGACATAGTCAGCCGCCGCGGTCTCGAATCCAGCCGGAATTACATTCGCAAGAATGCCATTTTAAGTTCAGCCGAGGCTGTTTCATACGTCATCGGTTAAGAGAAAAAATGGGATGGAACACGGATTCCACGGATAACACGGATTGGCACGGATGATAAAATATCCGTGGGTATCCGTCAAAAAAACTTTAAGAAAGTTTTATCAAAAAGAAGGGCATGCAAAGCATGCCCTATACCGTGTAAACTGAGGTTTCAGTTTATCCGTGTCATCCGTGTTCTGTTTCAGTTAAATACTGAGAATCATTGTATTTTAGAAAAACGATATGCATTGAATCAATCAAAGTCGTTAACCGAAGACCAAAGGAGGCTGTTTATGCAACGTGACAAAGAATGCCGTCTTGCCGATGCCTTCATACTTGCATCTCAAGAGACCACATCAGAACATTTTTAGCTTCTGGTGAGCATCTATATTAATTATGAACGACGGATTTTGCATAGTCCCTGACACCAGTATTATCATTGACGGGCGCATAACAGCGAAATTAAAGGCAGGGGAATTTAAGGAAGCCACCATCATCATCCCTGAAGCACTAATCTCCGAACTTGAAGCGCAGGCGAACCGGGGAAGAGAAACAGGTTTCAAAGGGCTTGAAGAGTTAAAAGAACTCAGCGAAATGGCAAAGAAAGGAGAGATAAAGCTTGAGTTCACAGGTAAGCGCCCTTCACTTGAGCAGATAAAACTTGCCTCAGCGGGAGAGATAGATTCCATGGTACGCGCGGTTGCAGTAAAGAACAATGCAATTTTTATCACAAGCGACAGGGTACAGGCAGAGGTAGCAAGAGCCAAAGGGTTGAACGTGGAATACCTTACTCCCATTATGGAAGAATTAAAAGAACTGCGCATTGAAGAGTTTTTCACTGATGACACACTTTCAGTCCACCTCAAGGTAAATGTCCTGCCAATGGCGAAAAGGGGCAGCGTGGGTAAACAGAAGCTTGTGAAAATCAGGAACGAAGCCTCTTCAATTGCCGAGCTTCATGCCATCACAAGAGAATTCATAGAAAGGGCAAAACGCGACCCTGATTCGCGCCTGGAAATCGAACACGAAGGCGTCATGGTATTTCAAATCGGTTCAATGCGCATCGCAGTAGCCCAGCCCCCGTTTTCGGACGGAATGGAGATTACGGCGGTAAGACCCATTGCAGTGGTGCATCTTGATGATTACAGGCTTAGCAAAGAGCTAAAAAGCAGGATTATCGAACGGCAGCGAGGCGTTCTTGTCGCAGGTCCTCCCGGCGCGGGAAAATCCACGTTTGCAGCCAGTGTGGCAGAGGTGCTGTACGAGCAGGGGTTTATCGTGAAAACAATGGAGTCGCCGAGGGATTTGCAGGTACCCGATGCAATAACCCAGTATGCTCCGATAAAATCAGATATGGAAAAAACGGCAGACATCCTGCTGCTTGTTCGACCTGACTATACGGTGTATGACGAGGTCAGGAAAACAAAGGATTTCCAGGTATTTGCAGACATGAGGATGGCGGGCGTAGGGATGATCGGGGTAGTGCACGCCACGAGGGCTGTTGACGCAATACAACGGCTCATAGGTAGGGTTGAACTCGGGATAATCCCGCAGGTGGTGGATACCGTGATTTTCATAGACAAAGGCGAGGTTTCCAAGGTGTATGATATTAAATTCACGGTAAAAGTGCCGCACGGTATGGTGGAGCAGGACCTTGCAAGACCTGTAATAACTGTGGCAGATTTCGAGACAGGCAGCGTGGAGTATGAGATATACACGTACGGGGAACAGGTTGTGGTGATGCCTGTAAGCGAGGGAATGGAACGCCCGGGCATATGGGCTCTGGCGGCGAGTGAAATAGAAAAGGAAGTACAAAAATACACAAGAAGTGCAGTTGATGTAGAGGTTGTTTCGGATTCAAGCGCCGTGGTATATGTGGACAATGAAGATATTCCAAGTGTTATAGGAAAAGGCGGCAGGAATATAGACAGTATAGAGAGAAAGCTTGGTATCCATTTAGATATTCGCGAAAAAGAAAGGAAAGGGGCAGGAAAGAAGGGCAAGCATGAGATTTCAAGTTCCATACCAGCGGTTGAGCGTTCCAAGAAGCATGTGATTCTGACAGTGAAAGGATTATCTGGCGAAACCGTGGACGTGTTCAGCGGGGAGGATTATCTTTTCACAGCTACGGTTGGAAGGAAGGGGGATGTGAAAATAGGAAAGGAAACGGATGCTGCTTATAAAATAATGGAAAATCCTTCTATTGTGACTATGCGGCTGAGCCGTGAGACATGATTTCTTGCGACGTCGGCAGGGTATTAATAAAAGTTTAACATTATCGCAGATGCATGAAAAACTTTAAGAAAGGTTTATCAAAAAACTTTAAGAAAG
>CAYSLW010000253.1:0-2895 GCA_964431955.1 uncultured Candidatus Methanoperedens sp.
AAAATCAGATGCAGATGTTGCTGTAACAGCAGTCTATACACTTATTCTTATATTTGGACTTACCAGGATAAAAGCCTTTGTCTATGATTTCAAGGATTTCATCTATGATTTCGATGCCTTTCTTGAAGTCCTTTTCCGTGAAATCCACCTCTTCGATATGATTGTTGCTTCTTGTGAAGCAGATAAACCCTTTTTTTACATCAATATTGTAGTTCTCTTTAATCATGATAGCATGCAGCACCAGTTGGAATTTGTAGGTTTTGAAAACGGTATCCTTGAACTCGGCAAATTTATATTCAAAAGGCGCCGCTGTCCCATCATCGAGGAACAGAACCTCATCCACGATCCCTTTGATATGATTCTTTTTCGATGCAATGAACACATTCAGTTCTTTTTTCACAACTCCAAGCTTCTTTCGCAGGTATTCAGTATTCGTTATCCGTTTTTCCTCATGGACTTCCCTTCCTTTTAATACCTTGAACCTCGATTCCTCATGCTGCGGGATATCCAGGCAATGCATAAAATAGATAAAACGCGGGCAGAAAAGGTATTCAAGCACATCTGAAATAGTGATTATCGTATCTCCCGCAGTCATAAGAATCATTCAAAAGAATTTCGTCAATACCTCATCGCTCACAAGCTCTTTATCAAAAGCCTGACCGAGGAGCTTTACCTTCCTGAAGGACTCATCATCCATCGGGAAAACATACACGGAATCCACATCAAGATCAATTATTTCTTCACACTCGATAGCCAGGGAATCCCTCTCATTTGCATTAAGCGTCCCAAGAAAAACGCTCTTCTGCACGCGGTATAATCCCTTATCAAGGCAAATTCTCGCCACCTTTGTGCGTATGCTGTTATCGGTAATATCATAAACCACCCAAACCATTGTCATTTCATGTCTCCTTTTTCTGTTATTTTATTAGACCATTCGCTATGCTGTGGCACTCCATCTGGATCGTGTTCCTGACCTTAACATTGCGTCCGTTATAATCGATTTCTTTGTCGAGGGCTTCGTTGACCGCCGAGATCAAAACTGTCTTACCTTCCTTATTCAGGTATAAGCCGCCAGGGATTTTGTCGAATAAGCCTTCATGTACCTGTTTTTTTGAAAAAAGGTTTATAACAGTCCTGTCGATATGTATCCTGAACATCTCTATAAGATCAAAAACGAAGGATTTCTTGTTATAATTATCCGTATGCAGAAAGCCCATATAAGGATCAAGTCCTGCGATGATGCACGCTTTCTCAACCTGTGAATAAAGGACACCGTAGCCGTAGTTGAGGAGGCAGTTGAAAGCATCATGCGCCGGGTCGCGGCTCCTGCCGTTGAACTTCCATGCATCTGGCATAATGCTGCTCAGCGCCCCGAAATACGTCAATGAAGCCATGCCCTCAGTTCCCATTATCGAGCCGCGCTTCTCATCAAGTGAGCCTTTTATGCTCATGAGATTGTCCTTCAATTGCTCAATCTTTGCTATGTACTGCGTAAGAGTATCATAGTCCTCAGGACGGTTCTTTTTAAGGTCTTTGAGGAAATCAAGCTGGTTCTCAAGCTTCTGAGCAATCCAGCCGCGCGCCAGGTTGAACCCCACAGATGAGGCTTCAGCTTCAAGCTGCCGGCGCCGGATTAGCGTAGTGCTGCCGAGCTTGGAGTGCCATACCCTGCCGTAAGGATCGCCGAAGTAGTTCAGGAATACAATATCAATATTGTTCTTTACTGCAAATTCGATAGCATCTGTGGTGATGGTCGCTGATGTGGTGATGAGGATGCTGTCTATTTTATCCGCTGAGACCTCAAAGCTCTTGTCGTCGTTCTTCACAAGGAAGCAGTTCTTTTCTTTTTTGAGATACGCGCCGCGCGTGTTGATTACGAGTTGCATATCAATATTCCGTTATTTTTACGATTATCCCTTTTAACTCGCCAATTCTTGACAGCGCCTCATTTACGATATCCATATCAAGTTTATTATACCTGTGAACAATGAAATTACGAATACCGTTCATCTGGCGTAATAAATCTGCGTCGCTTTTTGATATAATTCCCTTGTTTGTGATTTTCTCAATGTTCGTGGCATCGTCCTCTACCTTTAAGCCCATGTCCCTTATATTCATAGCGATTATGTCCATGGAAACCTCCACAGCGATCTCTAGTGCATGTAGCATAGCGCGCTCGGTTACTTCGTCTTCTACCCTGTGGGCTGAAATGAACTCTTCTTCTTCGAAGAATCTTTCAAGCTTTGATAGGTATCTGTCTTCTTGTATCAAGCCATTTCCTCCTTGCATCAGCCATCTCAGAAGCTGTGCGAAATCTGTTGCTCATAATCCTGTACCTCATATCTTCCCATTCTTTCCTGAAATGATATAAATAATAAGAGATTTCAGGTTCGCTGCCGTATATTACCTTGTGGTTCCCGATAACGTCAATTTTAATATAAAGCGGCAAACCTTCAAAGATTTTTACATCATACTTGCTACCAAATTTTGCAAATATGCGAGTTAGGACTTCGCGCCTCCTGGGCTTGACTATGCAGATGTCTATATCTGAGCGCTTATCTGCGGTATCTTTTGCGTAGGAGCCGTAAAGTAAAATGCCTTCAACCTCGCTGCTTATGAATTCAAAATCCCCCTTTAGCATATCAAGCAGGACGTCAAGCTTCATAGTTTGCTGCACCCCCTTACAGCCCCGAATCCTCTTGATACCGATTTCCCGATGCCTAAGTAATCAGGGATAATGAAATTAGCGCAGAAGCTGCCGATGAATGTCATCACGTTCACGTCTTTTAACCTGCTTTTCCTTATATTTACCTGAACTTCGCATTTTATCTCATCGGGCACCTGATAATCAAGGGTTTTTGACATGGAGAGCAGATTTCCAATGAGCGTTTTTCT
>CAYSLW010000254.1:0-2873 GCA_964431955.1 uncultured Candidatus Methanoperedens sp.
GTTTTTTAAATGGTCATTGAGCAGTCCTTCGAAAACAGCATTCATGTATCTGTATACTGTGGGAAATTTAAATGGAAAACTCAATAAATCCAGTATTCCAAAATCTTCAGGCAAACGCTTCATTTCTTCATTGAGCTTTGATAGCGTCTCATAAAATCGGTCAATGCCCTCTGAATCCTGTGGAAATACGGCTTTCAGTTCTTGCTTGTATTTTTCAATATCAGTATAGACCCTGATTTCATGTTCTGGATAGATGACCTTCTGGTACGGTTCAAGCTCAATGAACTCGATATTAACTCCAATTTCCCGGATTATTTTCCAGAGGGGGGACGCACCCTCTCTTAATCCGCTGATTACATGGGGCACATCGAAAATAAAGCCATCACGGGAATACGAGGTCACATACCCGCCAGGTCTTGTATGCCTCTCGATTATAAGCACTTTTTTTCCTGCTTTTGCAAGCACTGCCCCACATGTCAATCCACCAATTCCAGCCCCAATTATCACTGTATCATACATAATCTGCACATCTGCACACCTCAATATTAATACAATCTTTTAAGTAATAAAGGTTCTGAATAAGCAGGTCTTTAAAAGTTTAAAAGACGCCAAACAAAATAACGCTCTCTGAAAATAGCACAATCCGATAGTTTCTTAAAGACAAATGGCGATAATCCGCCCCAATGATTTCAGATTACCAAGACATCGCGGAATATATACTTAAGAACTACCGGAATAAAGTAGTGGAAATCGGAGTGGGCAGCATGCCTCATGTGGCTCTTATGTTAAAAGATAAACTCGATGTTGTTGTGACCGATGTCAACGACCGTAATTATTCAGGTATCAGGTTTTGCAGGGATGATATATTCGCACCTGACATTGAGATATATAAAAATACCTCGCTCTTATATTCGATAAGACCGCCAATCGACATTCAGGAAGCGATGGCAAAGACTGCAAAAGAAGTTGGGGCTGACCTGCTCATCAGACCTTTCGGGAATGAAAAGGCTGACCTGAGCAGGTATTTTAAAAATTATGCACTGGTGAATCATAAGAAGGCAAGGTTCTATTTATACAGGTCTTGGTTTGCTACCTTCTCCTCACCTTAAAAACATATATCAACAAAATTATTACAATCCCTGCACCCAGGATGCTTACATCTCTTATCTTTGATAATACATCAGCCACTGGTTTTGTGGCATTCTCGTTCAGGGGAACATTTGTGATATTAACCACAGGCAACTGAACCGATGTATTCTTTGTGAAATTAATGGTAATCTCTCCCCTATCCCTGGATATTTGAGTGAAAAATCCTGAAATCTCAGCATGAGCACCGATATTTTTGGTAACATTATCCATGCCGCTGACATCGGTGACATCAATACCAGTGGGTAGGATTACTGTTACAGGCGACTTTGCCTGTCCCAGAAACCAGATGCTGCTTGCATTAAAAATACTATTCTTCCACCTGTAAGCGACATTGTATCTATTCACAACAGTATCTGCAATACTGGTATTCCCGATAATAGCCGGTGATAGCGCAGAATCCACATCAACCACCTCAATCCCGTTATTCCCCGTATTTAAATACGGGGTCTCTATCCTGACATCAAATTCATTATCAATCGAGCTTCGAAGCCTTTTGCGCATCTCCTTATCAAGTTTCAGGAGTTCCCATGCGGTAATAAAACTGTCAGTATCGCCAAGCTCTGAATCTACATCCCCTCTGTATAACACAGAATCCATGCCTGTAAAAGTTTCTGTGCAGCCCCAGGTCATATCATATTCCTCAACTGTAATGTTATTAACCCACTGGCGCTCGGCAGAGCTTATACCTGCTGTTAAGGCTATGAGAATAAGGGATAGTAAGACCAGAACGGGCTTCATTTAGTTATTACCTCACACCCGTTGTCTGTGACGATAATAGTATGCTCTGCCTGTGAGATAAGCCCGCCCTGAATTTCTTTCAGTATCAGGTATGGCTCGATTACACCTGCTTTGACCAGCTGCAACAGGGCAAAATCAACCCTCTCGCCCAGCCACCTTTTTGCAAACGGCAGAGTTTTATATTTCGCTATCTCCTGCAACAATGCCCTTGCAGAGGGATGGCGAACTGGTCTTTCCGAGATTAGATGATAAATTTCAGCATTTCCCGCATTATGTATCTTTCCCGCACCATTGGTAGCAAACGGTTCAATGGCAATTATATCCCCTTCTTCAAGCACAACACTATGCGGCATTCGTTTGTTTGGAATAGATGGAGGAGCGTGCTGGATATACTGCTCAAGCCCATGACCTGTGAGGTTGATTATAGGTTTAAAACCGAATGAACTTATAGCATCCTCAATCACGCCTCCTATATCAGACGTATTCACACCGGCATGGATAAATTTGATAGCCGCATAAAGAGCCGATTCTGCAGCTTCAACAAGTCTGGGATTACCAGAAAGATCAACTGTAACTGCCGTGTCTGCAATGAATCCGTCGATATGCACTCCAATATCCAGTTTCACCATATCCTTCCCGAAAATAGCTTTATCATTTAAAGAAGGGGTTGAATGTGCAGCCTCATCATTTCGTGATATGTTCGCAGGAAAAGCAGGTTCTCCACCCTTATCGCGTATCAGGTTCTCGATAAATTCAGCTACTGTTAGCAGGCTCTCGCCTACCATGACCTTTTTCACTGCTTGCATGCGTACTTCGGATAGGATTGTCCCCGCTCTTCGGTATTTTTCGATTATCTCATCAGTATTTTTCATCCGAGCACCAGATTCTTTTCAAACATAGTTAAATTCTTGCATCCGCTTTTAGTAACCACAACCACGTCCTCGAGACGAACTCCTCCTGTTTTCCTGTAGTATAGACCTGGCTCA
>CAYSLW010000255.1:0-2825 GCA_964431955.1 uncultured Candidatus Methanoperedens sp.
AGTTGTTGATGAGGGTGATTTTCTGGGATATGTAGATGAAACCAGCCTTGTTAAACATTACATTATGGTTCCTCCCGGAGTTTCCGGTAAAGTTCTAAAAATATCTCCAGGAACTTTTACAGTTGAAGAAACAATTGCAACAATTGATAACGGAAAAACCGAATTAAGCATTACCATGCTGCAGAAATGGCCTGTAAGAATACCAAGACCGTATAGGGAAAAAATCAATCCTACAATCCCGTTGTTTACAGGTCAAAGGGTTGTTGATATGTTTTTCCCGATAGCTAAAGGAGGCACGGCTTGTGTTCCCGGTCCATTCGGTTCAGGAAAAACAGTAATACAGCACCAGCTGGCAAAATGGATTGACGCAGAAGTAATTATATATATAGGCTGCGGTGAAAGAGGCAATGAAATGACGGAAGTTCTCTTGGAATTTCCAGAGCTAAAAGATCCAAAGTCACAAGAACCATTAATGAAAAGAACTGTACTTATAGCTAACACTTCAAATATGCCCGTAGCAGCAAGAGAAGCTTCGGTTTATACAGGAATAACAATAGCAGAATATTTCAGGGATATGGGCTATTCAGTTGCGCTAATGGCAGATTCAACTTCAAGATGGGCTGAAGCAATGAGGGAGATATCCGGACGACTGGAAGAGATGCCCGGCGATGAGGGTTATCCTGCTTACCTTGGCGCAAGACTTGCTTCCTTTTATGAAAGAGCTGGTTGTGTAAAATGTCTTCAAAAAAATAAAGACCTTGAAGGTGCAATAACTGTAATAGGCGCCGTTTCACCTCCGGGCGGTGATTTATCTGATCCGGTTGTACAGGCAACTTTAAGAGTAGTAAAGGTTTTCTGGTCACTTGAAGCCCGTCTGGCTTATGCAAGACATTTTCCTGCAATTTCGTGGCTTAATTCATACTCTCTTTACAATGAAAACATAAAAGATTATGTAGTAAACAATGTCAAAGAAGATTATTTTAATATGCAAACTGAAGCAATGAATCTTCTTGAAAAGGAATCTGAACTTGAAGAGATAGTAAGGCTTGTCGGAATAGATTCACTTTCTGGTCAGAACAGGCTTATTCTGCTTGCGGCAAAAATGATAAGGGAAGACTTTCTCCATCAGAATGCATATCACGAAGTTGACACTTATTCAACAATTGATAAGCAGTACAAAATGTTAAAGACAATAATTCATTTCTATAACCAGGCACAATATTATTTAAAAATGGGTGCAGATATCGTACAGCTTGAACATGCTGCCATAATGGAAAAGATAGCAAGAATGAAATATGTTCCCAATAATTTAACAGAGCAGATAGATGTGCTTGAAATGGAAATTGATAGTGAATTTGACTCACTAATTAAGAAATAAAAATTATAAGAGGTTAAAATGCTAAAAGAGTACAGAAGTATTACAAACATATCGGGTCCCCTAATGGTTGTTGAAGAAGTCGAAGGTGTAAAATATGAGGAACTTGTTGAAATAAAACTTGACGACGGAACTTCAAGAAACGGAAGAGTCATCGAAGTTAACCGGGATAAAGCGCTTATACAAGTTTTTGAAGGCACAACTGGTTTAGATACTGAAAAAACAAGAGTGAAGTTCACCGGCAGAGGAATACAAATGTATCTTTCTCCTGATATACTTGGAAAAATTTTCAATGGTCTTGGAAAACCTAAAACTGAAAAGGACCGGATACTTCCTGAAAAAAGTCTTGATATAAACGGGTCACCCATTAACCCTTATTCAAGAGATTATCCTAATGAATTTATCCAGACCGGAATTTCTGCAATAGACGGGCTGAATACTTTGGTAAGAGGACAAAAGCTGCCAATTTTTACCGGAGCTGGTTTACCTCATAACAGAATTGCAGCCCAGATTGCCAGACAGGCTGCTGTGCTGGGTAAAGAAGAAGAATTTGCGGTTGTGTTTGTAGCAATGGGAATAACATTCGAAGAATCACAATATTTTATTGAAGATTTTAAGAAAACAGGTGCAATAAACAGGGCTGTTCTCATATTAAACCTTGCAGATGATCCTGCAATTGAACGTATTGCAACTCCGAGAGTAGGGCTTACATGCGCGGAATATCTCGCCTTTGAAAAAAATATGCATGTCCTTATAATCCTTACAGATATGACTAATTACTGTGAGGCATTAAAGGAAATCTCTGCAGCAAGAAAAGAGGTGCCAGGAAGAAGAGGTTATCCCGGTTATATGTATACAGATCTTGCAACTATTTATGAAAGAGCCGGCAGGATTAAGGGTAGGAAGGGATCCATAACTCAAATACCGATACTTACTATGCCTGAAGATGATAAGACTCATCCAATACCTGACCTTACAGGCTATATTACTGAAGGTCAGATAATCCTTTCGAGATCTCTTCACAAAAGAAAAGTTTCTCCGCCTATTGATGTGCTTCCTTCCCTTTCAAGGTTAAAAGACAAAGGGATTGGTAAAGGTAAGACAAGAGAAGATCATGCTGATCTTTTCAACCAGCTTTATGCTGCATATGCACGAGGTAAGGAAGTACAGGAACTTGCAGTTATACTTGGTGAGGCAGCATTAAGCGATATAGATAAAATATATTTTAAATTTGCTGAGGATTTTGAAGCTCAGTATATTTCACAGGATGAATATGAAAACAGGACAATAGACCAGACGCTTGATCTTGGATGGAAACTTCTTTCAGTATTTCCACGAACTGAACTTAAAAGAATCAGGGATGAGTTTCTTGATAAATATCTTCCTTTGTTTAAAAAGGATGAAAAAGATAAAGAAACGGTTATGTCAGACAGGAGTATTTAGATGCTTC
>CAYSLW010000256.1:0-2824 GCA_964431955.1 uncultured Candidatus Methanoperedens sp.
AGGATAAGAAAAGACTTGAAATGTTTTTGAAGAGCAAAAATACAAAAACAGATTGCATCAATCTCAAAAATACTCTGAGAGGTGGAAATGATTAAAGTAATGTTTCTGTGCACAGGGAATTCCTGCAGAAGCCAGATGGCAGAAGGGCTTGCAAGAGAATTCGGTAGTGGCTTAATAGAACCATTCAGCGCAGGGCTTATGGCTGCCGGCTTGCATCCAAGAGCTGTTTCGGTAATGAGAGAGATAGGAATAGACATATCAAAACAAAAATCAAAAGGCATAGACGAATCTCTCTTGAAAAAAATGGATATTGTCATCACTCTATGCGGCAACGCAGAAGAATCTTGCCCATGGACTCCGCCTGAGATAAGGCGCATCCACTGGCCGATAGCTGACCCTGTCGGGACCATCGGTTCTGAGGAAAAAATCATGAATGAGTTCAGAAAAACAAGAGATGCGATAAAAGATAAGATTGTTCGATTTATAGAGGAGGTAAGAGATGCTCAGAGGATTGCTTGAGAAACTTCACAACTTCAGGCTTCTGCCGGTATTTGTAATTGTCAGTATGGTAATAGGTATTGCCATAGGCAAATGGTATGGGATTTCAAATTTTGAACTCACACCTCCGATTGCTGCTATCAAATCCATATTCCACGGCGCTTATGAGTTCAGCATTCCAAATACGCTTGCACTTGGTGTTGTAGTCGGTCTCTTCATGATGATGTACCCGGCTATGGCAAATATAAAGTTTGAGGATTTGGGAAAGGCTGCAAAATCTCCTAAGCAATTGCTCATCGTCATGTTCTTTAACTATGCAGTCGCCCCGTTCTTTATGCTCCTTCTCGCAAAAATATTTTTGAGCGGTGAGCAGGATTTATACACAGGTCTTGTGCTTTACGGACTCGCACCATGTATTGCGATGGTAATTGTTTTCACCTACCTTTCAGCCGGAAACGGGCCGCTGGCAATAATCCTCGTTGCGATTAACTCCATTATCCAGATGATGCTGATTCCGGTCTATGCCAAACTCCTTTTAGGCAATGTAGGGTTTGATGTATGGGTTGTAGGCGAAAGCGTACTTTTGTATCTCGGCATTCCCCTTATTGCTGGAATGTTTACACGGTTTTTAGGCGTAAAAAGATTCGGCGAAGAGTGGTTTCACAAGCTGAAATTCTATCTTGATACCATGTCTATCGTAGGGCTGCTTTTTACCCTTATCGTAATGTTTGCCCTGAAAGGCGATTTAATACTCGAAAAGCCGATGCTTATTGTCCAGATGGCGATACCTATGACGCTCTTTTTCTGGATAATGTTTATAGTCGTATATCTTACGGCATGGAAGTTCGGGTTGAACTATAGAGACTCGGTAGCTGTAGGTTTTAACGCAACCGGCAGGGATTTTGAAATAGCCATAGCAATAGCCATCACTGCGTTCAACCCCACAGTAGCGCTCGCAACCGTCATAGGACCTTTGATAGAGGTGCCGGTAATGCTTTCCCTTGTATGGTTCGCGAAACACACTGAGCGCAAACTTTTTCAGAATAAGGGATTCGATTGAAAATATATTTCAAAGGAGGAATCTTTGGGCAAAAGACTGATTTTCTTAACAGTCCTTATGACAGTTCTGTTGTCTCAGGCATGCACCAATGCAGATGAAATTGATGGTTTACTAAACAAGGCAAAAAAAGAAGGCAAAGCAGTTATGCTGGAGCTGGGCTCTGTCGGCTGCATCCCCTGCGAGCAGATGAAGCCGGTCATGGAGAAGCTCAGGACGAACTACAGGAGCAAGCTGGAGGTCATTTTTATTGATGTTCGAAAAGACAGGGACAGCGGCAGAAAATTCGGCGTTGCCATGATCCCGACGCAGGTCTTTCTGGACAAGAATGGCAAGGAATTTCACCGGCATATCGGGTATTACGCCTACGAGGAAATAGCGCCTGTACTGAAAAAAGCCGGATTATAGATTAGGTGAAGATGTGAAGGGATAAAGCATGGAAGGACTATTTCAAAACATACAAACGATTATTCAGCACCAGCACGGCCTGGCATTTGCAGCCGTTTTCTTCGGCGGCATCATATCAGCAGCCAGCCCGTGTGTGCTTGCTGCTATTCCACTAATAATCGGATACGTCGGCGGTTATTCAGACGGCAACAAAAAGAAGGCTGCGCTATATTCCCTTGTATTTATTCTCGGCCTCTCAATCACATTCACCCTGTTTGGTGCAGCAGCCTCTGTAATGGGACAAGCCCTCTTATTCACAGGACGATGGCTTTATCTCGGAGCGGCTGTAATTGCAATAATGATGGGACTTCAACTCACAGGGATTCTGTCATTCAACCTACCGTTTCAAAAAACACGGGAAGTAAAGACAAAGGGACTTATGGGAGCTTTTCTTCTTGGACTTCTGACAGGCACTGTCTCGTCTCCGTGCGCAACTCCCGTGCTTGCTGTCATCCTTGCATACGTTTCAGCACAGGGAGATGTCCTCTACGGGAGTTCACTGCTCTTTGTCTATGCCTTTGGGCACTGCGCACTCATTTTTTTCGCCGGGTTATCAATCGGCATAACCGAAAGCATTATAAGTTCAAGGGGAATGAAAAATTCCTCTGTGTATTCGAGAAGAATCAGTGGCTTCTTGCTCGTAGTTGCAGGAATGTACCTGATCATAACATCTATTTGATGACTGATATAAAAGTTAGAGTATGTAAGAGTACTCCTTATGTATTTTTAGTGATTTCAAAAAGTATAAAAACTTTGGAAAAACGAATTCACCGAACAGTTATGATGTTAATTTTATTGGTTATGATACTTTTTTTATGCAAT
>CAYSLW010000257.1:0-2811 GCA_964431955.1 uncultured Candidatus Methanoperedens sp.
CCGAGGCTGTAAGCAAAGCCACTATTGGTCCAGCTAACGGAATTGTATGCATGATCGCAAGACCGAACATAGATGCCACGATACCCATTCCCATGGCTATTACTCCTATGGACGGGACGCCTGTTCCAAGACCGTATTTTGAAACCCGCCTCACCGCTTCCGCGCCCCAGATAACAGCACATATTGCTCCCAGCGCGCCTGCCGCTGCGAAATTAGGAGAAAGATATATTCCTATCAGACCGCCGATTATCCCGAATGCTGCAAGTGTATTTGGTGGTATTTCTTTAACTGCGCTCATATTACATCCCCCATGCGATCAATACAGCCACTACACCGCACAGCAAGCTCACAACAAAGGCTGTGAGTGTATCCTTTGGAAGCACGCGCCTGAACTTGGGGTCGTGGAATCCTTCTATTGTACCGCCCACGCCATAGGATGCGATAACCGCATTAACATAGAAAACTCCCATGGTAAATATGCCTGCTACCGCAGGAGCACTTTCGTGTATCAGCGGGCTGTATATTCCTTCAAGGGCGAAGTATATCATCGCTCCCCCGATTCCTCCAAGTCCCCCGCCAATCAATCCGCTCACAAAGCATATCATTGGAAGTCCCTGTCCCTGCGTTCCTTTTGACATATATATGTCCTGACGCGCTCCTGTTATCGGGTCTTTTTTAACCTGGGCTGATGAGAAGGGCACCCCAACGCCGTATGCATATACTAAACCGCCAAAGAACATCGTGACCGCTATCATTATCATTGCACCGATTCCTCCGGCAGCCAGTACCAGACCCATGGGCGCATGGGGAACACTGGCATACATGTAGCTTGCCGTTATCAAGCCCACAAGACCTGAGCCTGCGGCTAATTGTACCGTACCCGTGCCAATACCTGTAGCCTGAGCCATCGCGGCAGGTGCGCCCCCAACTGGGACGAAGTGTACAGCAATGCAGATAAGAGTGCCGCTGATAGCTATAAAGAGAATCTCTTTCAAACTTAAAAGCAATAATTCAGAAACCATTATGCTGCAGCCCCCTTTTCTTCTTTATATGGACCGTATGCATTCTTAATATTATATTCGATCAGCCTGTGCGCAACTGCCAGCAAAACCACGATAATAAATCCAATGATTATGGTTGCCCAGAAATCCTCGGGGGTCTCTGGCTGTATTATGGTTGCAGGCCAGCTGCTCAGGAATACGACGAGACCGAGCGCCAGCCCAGTAATCGGTCCTCCATACTTTGCGCAGAACCAGACGTTATCGATGCTGTTCCTGAGTCCCGATTCAGCTTTCCTTACGATACGCCCTGAAAGCGCCGTGTTCAAGCCGCATCCGAATTCACGGTTCTGGAATTCTCTCTCAGCTCCATAGTGGACATCGCCAACAGAAGAGCCTATGGCTCCTGCTGTTATCCCCCATAACAACGCAAGGAAGGGGATGGGGAAGGGGTGCCCGAGTACTGCAAACTGGATATACGCCAGAGACACAAGGCAGAAATTCACGATGAAGTTATGCCCTATAATCGAGGGTGTGGTGTATCTCATAACATCCATGTACAGAGGCTGCTTGAACCTCGCCTGACTTGCTGCTCTGCCTGCGTATGCTGTGGTTGCGAAGATGCCCAGCACGATAGCTCCCACTAATGCACCCAGTGCTATTGCTGTCAGCAAAAAAATTCCTTTATCCAAAAGTACCACCGCTACCGTACCTGAGATTACAGCAGTCATGCCGTTGCTCACAGGTTCGCCTGAGACTGCTTTGTTGTATATTCTATGCAGAAAATTCATCTGAGGGGCAAGCTGCACCTGGGAGTTGGGGTTGCTCTGGGAACCTACGTCGGATTCTAAATCCTCGAGGCAGCCCGCAATAGTAGCAAGCGCTCCCATGAGTGCCAGTATAGCCATGCTCATGGTTAAGTCTAGTACCATATATTATTATCCTCCTTTATTGAACTGAAATCATCAATAAAACTATTATGTACTATTTTTTAACGGACTACCGTATCATACATTATAAATGTTTCGAAATTGCAACCGCCAGAACAGGTCTCTTTTCCCATTGTTGTTCTATCATGGCATTTTAAATGTTGTGAACTACTCCCCCTGAAGGGTTGGAGCTTCCTGCTGCATTGACCCTCTATTGAGTGATCCTTGACAGGCGTTAATTCCCGTAGTTCCTACGGTACTGCTTCTTTTTAAGATATTAATTGCAGCATTATGATCTCTATCCAAAACAATACCACAAAAAGGACAACTATGTGTCCTTACTGTCAGATCTTTCGGAACTGAATTACCACATCCACTGCAATTCTGACTTGTGTTTCTGGCATTGACCAGTTCAACTACTTTCCCGGCACATTCTGCCTTGGATTTAGTGAAACTGATCAACTGAGACCAACCAGCATCGGATATGGATTTAGCAAGATGATGGTTCTGCACCATGTTTTGCACTTGCAAATCCTCAAATACGATATGGTCATATCCCTCAACAAGCATCCTGCTCGTCTTATGAGCAAAATCTTTTCTCTGATTCCTGATCTTTCGATGTACTTTTGCTACAATGATTCTTTGCTGGTTCCTATTCTGCGATCTTTTCTTTTTCCGGCTTAACCGTTTCTGTTCCTGTTTTAGTTTCTTTTCTGACTCTCGCAGGAACTCAGGAGGTTCTATCTGTTCTCCATTACTTAATGTGAGTAATGATTTTAATCCAACGTCAATACCTATCGGTTCTTTTATCTCAACAGGTAGTATGGGTTTATCTATTTCGCATGAAAAGGTAACATACCATTGATCAATGTCTTTCTTGATAG
>CAYSLW010000258.1:0-2809 GCA_964431955.1 uncultured Candidatus Methanoperedens sp.
TAATATGCGATTCTCAATTGCAGCCCGTTCAAATATCTCCTCATCCGAAGAAGACTGCATTCCATAGTCACGCACATGTACTGCATCATACCCGGCTTGCTTTAACCCTTTAGCTACAATGGGTGAAAGGGCATTATCTATCAAAAACTTCATGCAGCGCATGCCAATGGAAGTTCTCTCTCCATTACTGCTGCCGCAGCATAGCGCAGTGCTTCCTGAATGTCTTCACGCTCAAGGTCAGGAAAGTGGCTCATTATCTCCCCGGTGCTCATCCCATCTGCTGCCATTCCCACTACCGCAGCTACAGGAATGCGCAGTCCACGAATACAGGGCACTCCGCCCATTTTACCAGGATCAACGGTAATACGAGAAAACTTCATCTTGTCACCTGCTTTGTTCAAGTATTTTTTCTATAACTATGAAGTATATTATCATGGCACTATAAAAGTATTGCCAGACGCTCTCCCCATTACCTGCGCCTTCCTTCCCCAGTTCAGCCCAACCAGAGCGCCGTCTATGACGTTCACCCAATCATCGCTGTTCAGATCTGCGCCGTCATCGTATTTCGCATCGCCGTACTTAGTATTCCATGCCAAGCCTATTTTTGCAGCATCGAGGATATTTACCCCGCCATCGCCGTTGGCATCGCTGTAGTAGTTGCCCTGCTTTAGCACGGCGCTGTACCAGTAGTCGGTGTTCTGGTCATAGGTGCTGTTCTGGATTATATTGGAATAGATTTCATTACCACCAGCATATATCCCAACTCCTGCCCAGCCGTTTGAGGATCTGGATCTCAAATCTTATTCAGAGCCCTATTTTTGCTTTTATCTGGGCTATATCGCTTTCTATCCTAATGAGCTTCTCATGGCACTATATCAAAAACCAGTGATTTCAATAATTATCACAGACGCAGATTGACGCAGATGCTGCCTTAAATCTGTGTTAATCTGCGTTAATCTGTGTCTTATAATCACTGGAAAATGGGACAGTGCCCTTCTCATCCAGATAAGATTTTAAATCCCTGCGCAGTTCTCTAATCTCACCAACAATCTCAGTTTTAGCTTCGTCTAACTTTTCCAGCATCTTATCCTGCTTTCTGTCAATACTCAGTATAGCTGGTATGCCCTTGCTGAGTTGCTCCACCTGAATCAGGTGCATGTAGTCTGCGATGCTTATTACATATCCTTCATATTCTTCAAATACTATATCAGATACTTCTGCATTTTCTGGTTTGTTTTCTCTTGCAAACTCCTGAAATGCAGCAATCTGGTCTTTATTGCCATCTAAAAAAGCAATAAGCACTTGCATCCCATTCTCTTTCGTATTATATGCATTGAACCTTTCCACTCCAAGCTCAAGCGCTTTTCTGAGTAAGAATACTCTATAACCCACCTCATGTGCTTTGTTACCGGTTATTTTTGTCTTTAGTTTCACGGAAGTAAGATTTGCATGCACGTATTAATAGGTTTTGCCAGGCATACTGTGTTGCATAATCAGTGCACTATCTGATTATCCTTCTTGTTTTATTCTGCTGCATAACAATCGTTTGGCAGGAGACTATACCTGCGCTTTCCTTCCCCAGTTCAGCCCGACCAGAGCGCCGTCTATAACGTTCACCCAATCATCGCTGTTCAGATCTGCGCCGTCATCGTATTTCGCATCGCCGTACTTAGTATTCCATGCCAAGCTTATCCTGCATCGAGGAGGTTCACATAGCGTTAGTGTCCATCGACCCGTTGGGGTAACGCAGCGAAACCTTACCGCAAAGAGCGCAAAGGTCGCAAAGATTATTGTTGCTACGCTTTGCGTTCTTTGCGTCCTTTGCGGTGATTGAAGTTGAATCAGATCTTGGAAAAACCCCAGAAGGTTAGTGGACATTAAGCATAGCCATCGCCGCTGGCATCTCCAGCACTGATATTGCCGTCGCCAAGCTCCCACTTGCGTATTATTTTAAAATCCTTAGCCGTTTTAAATTATGAAAAGAAACAGTAACCTTTCTCCCATCAGGATGATAATATCTTTGATGACTTCCCTTTTGAGAACGATGATAGAATCCATCACGAGAGAGGGCAGAGATGATTTCTCTGGCAGTTAAGCTTCGCAACTTACTATAATCAATCTGCATAGACTGCTACCATTGGTTCTGAGAAAATCTGAACTTCCTTTTCAGGTATTGGTTCTCTGTCTTCGATGAGTTCTTCTATTATCATTTCAACTACTTCTCTTATATTCTTTAATGCTTCTTCTTTAGTATACCCCCATGTAGCTCCTCCTTTATCTTCCAGGGCTGGACAATAAGCATGCCAGCGATCTTCATCCGGTTCTACCACCACTTTCAAAACATATGTTCTCATTTTTGTTTTACCTCTGCTTTCTCCATTATACAGCATTACATCGTAGAGGCTATTAAATCTTATCAAAAACTTCATGCGGCACATGCCAATGGAAGTTCCCTCTCCATTACTGCTGCCGCAGCATAGCGCAGTGCTTCCTGAATGTCTTCACGCTCAAGGTCAGGAAAGTGGCTCAATATCTCCTTGGTGCTCATCCTATCCAAACTTCTGGGACTAATATGAACTGGATTGAGGTATTGCCTGCTTTTGGAGTAGTAGTGACGTGTTGGAGCACTTGAGGCGAGGCAGTAATGAGAGCCGAGCCATACGTCATCGGTTAATGGAAAAATTGCGATGGAACACGGATTCCACGGATGACACGGATGCGCACGGATTAAAATCATCCGTGAATATCCGTCTAAAAAAACTTTAAGAAAGTTTTATCAAACGAGGGGTATGCAAAGCATACCCCAACA
>CAYSLW010000259.1:0-2793 GCA_964431955.1 uncultured Candidatus Methanoperedens sp.
ATCGTAGCTACTGAAAACACGGTTTTGCAGGAGGTGAGCACACCTCACCCGGATGATACCACGCGCATCAGAGATTATTATGAACGATAGCATCAAGGTTGTCATTTCAGCAATTTCAGGCACGGTGAAATAAATGGAGATACTGGTCACTGGAAGAACGGGGCAGACTCCGTGGTGAAGCTCTCCTGAACTTCGACCAGAAACTCATATATTTTACTAAATAACCCATAAGTAAGATGAACTTATGAAAATATCCATTATCGGGACAGGATATGTAGGCACAGTCGGCGCCGCATGTTTTGCTGAACTCGGGCATGAAGTGATATGTGTTGATGTTGATGAGTCAAAAATAGAGCAGATAAATTCCGGCATCCCGCCTATTTATGAAGAAGGGCTTTCCGAGCTTTTGAAAAAGCACGCCGGTAAAAGCCTGAATGCAACCTCTGATTACGGGTTTGCCGTGATGAATTCCGATGTATCGTTCATTTGCGTTGGAACGCCGTCCGATTCCCTTGGCAATATAGACCTTGGCATCGTGAAAGCGGCGTCTGCGAGTATCGGCGATTCGCTGAGAAAAAAGAAAGGGTATCATGTCATAGTGGTAAAAAGCACGGTTGTGCCTGAAACCACAGAGAAGGTAGTGCTGCCTATTATAGAGAAACATTCAGGAAAAAGCCTTGGGGATTTTGGTATTACCATGAACCCCGAGTTCCTGCGCGAAGGCAAGGCTGTATATGATTTCATGCACCCTGACAAAATCGTTGTCGGGTCAATGGATAAAAAGTCAGGGGATATCGTGGCGTCTCTCTACACTGGTCTGGATTGTGAGGTTACACGGACAAACCCACGCACGGCTGAGATGATAAAATACGTTAACAATTCATTCCTTGCAACGAAGATTTCTTTTTCTAACGAGGTCGGGAACATCTGTAAGAAACTGAGTATAGATACCTATGAGGTAATGTCTGCCGTGGGCAAGGATTTCAGGATTGGACCGCACTTTCTTAATGCAGGAGCGGGGTTTGGGGGTTCATGTTTTCCCAAAGATGTAAAAGCCCTCATCGGCAAGGCAAAAGAAATTGGTTATGAACCCGTGCTTCTTAAATCCGTAATTGAAGTGAATGAAAGGCAACCTTCTATGATGGTGACATTGCTAAAAAACAAGCTCGGAAACCTTCCTCATATCTGGCATCCCTTGTGATCAATATGCGGTTCTTGACCTCTTCCGGAGTCCCGGGCATGAAACCCGCCACCTGACCATAGCTCTTCGTCGCCGCATAGTAAGCGGTGATTTTCTTGAGGTCAACCAGCTTCTCGATATCTTCCGGCTTGGCGAGTTCTTCGCCCCTGCCGTAGCGAACTGCATACTTGTCATATCCGCCGATATCCATTGGTTGGAACCTGGACAGGTCCGTGCCCTGCACGGGCAGTTCGAACTCCTTCCCCTGCTCCGCATCCCGCATCCCGGATACCTTCTCATGCAGCGCCCTGTATTCAGCCAGCGCAGCCTCAATGACCTTTATCTGCGCTTCTGACGCCGTATCGTTGTATCCCTTCGCTCTGGCATCTTCTACCTTCTTCTTCTCTCCCCTGAGATCCTTCTCTGCGCTCCGTATTGCCGCCCGGACAGTGTTCAACTGCCGGTTATACATCTTTATGTTCGCCGCTTTCCTGAGATCATACCGCCTCTTCTCCTTCTGAGCCTCGTTCTCAGGACGACCGCGATTATCCAGCGTTCGCGCATTGACCTCCTCCACGCCTGCGGAATACTCCGCCTCATACCTGCCCCATGCCTCTTCCCGCTGAAGTTCGCGCTCTGTAAGGTTCTCGATGTATAACTGCGCGCTCAGCCATTCATAGTTCTCCTCCCGCGTCTGCGTGATACTGTGGGAGCTCCTGACCGCCGACCGCTGCATCTGGTTGCATCCTCATATCATTAGAAACTCGCTCTTTGACTTTAGGTTGCAAAAACTTGATAGCAATAAATCGCCACAGATGCATCCTCATATCATCGGAAACTCGCTCTCTGACCCTCTTGCGGGACAAAAGCAGCAAACGAATGGGCAGAGTTGCATCCTCATATCATCAGATTCTCGCTCTCTGACATTAGAGAACTCATATTGATTTTCCAATCCATTTCTTATCCTGTCGGCAATTTATAGTATCATTTATAAGAGCAAGAAAGCCAGCATCGTACCCCATCCTCAAAACAGGGTATTCATAATTGATATATTTATAAATTCTTAGTTACGATATTCCTCCATTACTTTATTTCGTTAAACACCCGATTGAGTGATAACTGCAAATTTGCCGGTTCCATTAAAGAGCTTCTCTTTAATAAGTCTTCCAGTTGTCCTGAAACCATGGAGCGGTCTGGCATTTGAATTCCTTTGCGGCGCAGGTCATTTTCATCCATGATCAATACATCATTCTTTATCTTTTTGTCTATGATCTTCCTGTATTCGCTTATCCCGCGCTCGGATGCATCTATCAGGTCCCTGATAAGCCCTTTAGAAACATAACCTGCCTTAAAAATTTTAATCAAACTCATGATCAACTCTTCAGATGATGGAGGAGTCGCACTCGATAGAGTCTCAGGCTGTATCGATGTCGCTGGAATAATGACCCCATTATCACACGGTTTTACAATTTCCTTTTTCAAATCGTGAAGCATTTCCTCTATTTCACGTACAGAAACAAGTGAAAATTCTTCACCGTTATCAATTATTCCCCCTGCGAAAAGAGCCATCTTTTTACCGGATATATTCTCAAAATTCAACCGGACATTTCCAG
>CAYSLW010000260.1:0-2793 GCA_964431955.1 uncultured Candidatus Methanoperedens sp.
ACCATATGTTTGTTGACTTGGCGAGTTAGGATGTTGTTTTCTAACTTGACGGTAAACTAACTTAATGTCCATTTTAGGTGCAAATCCGTCCATGCATAAACTATAAATATTATGTTCGCATATATACGAATTATAGTGGGCAGAAAAAGAAACTTTTTTGCAAACCACCATCAAACCCTCTACTGCCCACCAATCCCTATTATTAAAGCTTCTCCCTTTTTTGTATTTGTGCTATTTGTTCTTCAAATTCAGGGCTCACTATAGAATTCAGATGCAGCCCTGCCTCCTCTGGAGTGTACCCAAGCGCCATGCCAAGCAACTGGCTATAATGAATCACTGGCAGGTTATAATTCTTCCCTGCTTTTGCAAGTTCGACCTGTCCCCCGTCGTATTGCAGATGGCAGAACGGGCAGGCATCTACGATGCAGTCAACGCCTGCCTTTTTCATGCGCTCAAGCTTGTATTCCGTCATCTTAAACGAGGTTTCAAGCATTGCAGACCGAACGCCTCCGCCTGCGCCGCAGCAGCTTGTCTTGCCTTCGTAAGGCACGCTCACTGCGCCTGTTGCCTCCACAAGTTCGTCAAAGAACACAGGACATTCAAAACCCCCAAGTTTCCTATCCTTTGTTGGTTTGAGGAGATGGCATCCGTAGTGAATCGCAACCCTGAGTTCAAGAGGTTTCTCGATTGCATTGCTCACTTTCTCGGCGCCTATGTCTTTATAGAGAAATTCGATTATGTGCCTGACCTCGATGGTGCCGAGATATTCTTTATCTATCTTCCTTAGATGGCTGTTTACTTCGGTTCGAAGCTCAGCATCTTTTTTCAGGATGCTGTTGGCATCCATCAGTGAACTGAAGCATCCGTTGCATACCGTGAGTATATCTGTGTCTTTCTGCTCAGCCAGCACAAGGTTCCTTGATGCAAGGGTGAGCCATGTAATTTTATCAAATGAGCGAAAAACCCATGGCGCAGGGCAGCATGAAGCCTCTTTCAGTTCGCTCCATTTAATATCAAGCCTGTCAAGAACCAGTTTTGTGGCTTTTTCGATGCCGGGATAGCGGTTGGGGATGAGGCATCCAAGGAACAGAGATATTTCTTTCATTCTTTTACCAGCTCATCGAATCCGGTTGATTTGAGGAGGGTTTTTACATCCTTCCGGGCTTTCGGGTACTTCTGGACTGTTTCTGGTGCTCTAAGCCCTATTTTTTTCCTTATAGCTTTGTGCGCATCATCCAGAGGGATGGCGTGTCCTGTTTCTATAAGATACCTGCATACTTCCCTGTGCGCCGGGAGTATCTTTCCTTTTTTTACGGCTTCGCTTCGAAGCAGGAGTATTTCGTCTGTAACCTTTATCCCGCGCGGGCATCTTTCCTGGCAGTTGTAGCAGGTGGTGCACATCCAGAGGTCGAGTTCGTCTGAGATGTCTTTCTTTACCGAATCCTTGACAATCCTCCTGACGTTCAGGCTTGTGTACCTGCCGGATGGGCAGCTTCCTGTGCATGTGCCGCACTGGAAACAGGAGAGTATTTCGGAGCTTTTCATTGAAGGGAGTATGTGGAAACTTGTATTTAAGGATTATAAGGGGTTTGTGGCTTTAAACATAAAAGTAGATATTAAATACACACCGCGAAGAGCGCAAAGGACGCTAAGAATGGATGAGAATGATTTGTCCTTTTTTCGTTAGATTTTGTCATATCAAAAATAAAAATAAAACACGTTAACTCTGCATTTACCAAATAGTTATTACACTGCAAGCGTATGAATTGATAGAAATGATATAAGAAACATCTATCTTTTCATTCATAAACAATTCTGAACTTTCCTTTGCGTATGCGATACTTATTCTTTTCACCTTTTAGTTTGGTAATATCAAGAGATTTTATGGGAACGGGGTCTTCAGCTTCAGGCTCTTCTTCTGGAACTAACCTATCAATGAGTTTTGCATACAGATTCGTAAGCATATCAAGATCTGCACGAATCTTTTTCAATTCAGTTACAGTTTCAGTTTCCATGTTATATTCTTTTAATGCATTCTAACGTATAAGATTTTCCAGGGCATTATATAATAATGCTCTATAATAACTTTATGATGACGGTTATCTTCATCGAAGCGCCAGCATCATATCTGCATTGAGTGCCCCTTTTTCTGGCGGAATTTAAACCAACCATAGGTGATAGAACCCCTCATGCGCCGGCGCCGGGATGCCTCGCAAATTTCATTGCGGAGTCGGTGACTGCAAAACGCAGGAGCTTTATGCTCGTAATGGCGATAGGAAGTCAGAAAAACTTTTATTCAAGCTCTAAAAATAGGCGCCTATAGTTATTCTGTTACAGACCCTAATGGCAAGGATGAATGTCCTGTAAAATGTCATAAAATAAAAAAAGAAAAATGCCCCCTGTGGGTATAATGATTGGAGGACTTGTAGAACTCAGAGATACGATTGATTCATTGATAGAAACGCTTGAGCTCCAAACCAACAAGCAATTTCTAAAGGCTATCAAGGATGCAGAGAGAGAATTCGAAGAGGGCAAAACGATATCTTTTGATGAATTGGTAGAGGAACGTGAGCTAAAAAATGAATTTTGAAGTTGTTTTCTGCGCCCTGTTAGAATCCGCCGCAGGAAGGGTAAAAGTCCCGGCGTTAACATGGCTAATGCGATAAAAGAAATTGTGCTATATTTTTAATAAGACCGCAATAATATAAACCCCCCAAACTTTAATTCAGGCTTTTGCCTTCTCGCAGGCGGCGATATGTTCAGCCAACTGAATTTTAAGGGCTGATATTTCTT
>CAYSLW010000261.1:0-2788 GCA_964431955.1 uncultured Candidatus Methanoperedens sp.
CCTGCACTTTTCCCCAGAGGAGCATTCTCGTTGAATCTGCCTTTGGGTCGCAGCCTATCTGCATCACGCGCTTTCCGATAGAAGCAAGCGCTGCGGTAAGGTTCTGGGTAGTTGTTGACTTTCCGATTCCGCCTTTTCCATATATTGCTATTTGTCTCATTAGTCCTCCTTTAGGATAAACGACAGCCTACTGGTGACTTAATACTATATAAAGGTTTGTAAAATAAATATAATAATTCTACAATAAAAACAATTAATTAATCCGAGCAACAAATTTAAACGATTGTAAACTAATATGCACAAAAAGTTGACAATGGTAGGTTATGTTCAAAGCAATCAAAGCAAAGGTAGAAAACTGTGAACCACTCAACTTTTCAGACGCCCTTCTACTCATGAACCTGGAGGGACATGAATGCATGGAGCTTTTTTCACTGGCAAACAGGGTGCGTTCACTGCTCGGTAACAGGGTTGACCTCTGCTCCATCATCAATGCAAAATGCGGTATGTGCCCCGAAGATTGCAAATTCTGTGCCCAGTCTGTCCATAACGATGCGGAAGTTACTGCCTATCCGTTCTTGGACGAGGATGAAATCCTGAACCTTGCGCTTATGATGCAGGAAGAAGGGGCTGCCAGGTTCTGTATCGTTACCAGCGGGAAAGAGGTAGACAATGAAGACTTTGAGAAAATCCTGAGTTCAATACGAAGACTGCGCTCAGAAACCGCATTATCAATATGTGTTTCTCTCGGGGCGCTCACGGAAAAATCTGCCGCAGCGCTTAAAAAAGCAGGAGTGACCCGGATACACCACAACCTTGAAACTTCAGCCGGGTTTTTTAAGAATATATGCACCACGCATTCCTATTCTGAAAAAATAAATGTTATACATATAGCAAGGGCAGCAGGTCTTGAAGTATGCTGCGGAGGGATAATAGGAATGGGTGAATCAGTCCACGACAGGGTGGAGCTTGCTTTCACCCTCAGGGCTCTGGATGTTGATTCCATACCCATCAATATCTTGAATCCGGTCAAAGGGACATCAATTCTGACCGTAAAACCAGTCAGTCCCATGGAAGTAATCAAGACAATAGCTGTTTTCCGCCTCATTCTCCCAAAAAAAAAACATACGTATTGCCGGCGGGAGGGAAATAAATCTCAGGGATGTGCAGTGTCTTAGCCTTATGGCAGGTGCAAACGGGTTACTCCTGGGAAACTACCTCACAACTCCAGGCAGAGCCCCAAAGGATGATATCCAGATGATCAATGACCTTGGGCTTGTTCCCGGTGGTGTGGATGTATAGCGTGAGGATGAGCTGAAAAGGACACAAGGCATATATCAGGAGCAGAGACGCTCGTCGAAGAAAACGAGATTTCGGATGCTGTATTTACGTTGATTGCCCGGGCGCTTTCGCACGACAGGGGGAAACCGGATTCCATAAACATATCCATCGACGCATTAAAATTGCCTGTCAAATACCTGGCTTCTCTGCCTGTGACGTTATTGCGTGTAGAAAATGCAGCGGATGGCAAAAATATGGCAAGAAGACTTCTCAAGCATATTGGATTGCCTTTTTTTTGCATAGAGAAGGCAATTTCCCTGCTTGAAAACGGGCCGTGTGATGGGGATAGCATGAGAGGGGCGATTGTCATGGATATGGAGGGAAATCGTCTTGAACCTGATAAACAGAGGGGAATAAGGGCATCGCGTGTGGGTATTACAAGGGACGCATCCCTCGAGCTTGCGAGCATGCTTTCAAAACACGGTCTCTCTTCATGTTACACGCATGTGAGCGAAGCGCTTGTCCTTGCCTCCAAGGTAGCCTCGATAGAGGGGACGATAGCTGAGCTTTGCTGGTCTGACGACCCGTCCTATACAGCAGGGTATGTCTCCTCAAAGAAACTGGGTTACATGAGAATACCACACATGAAGCATGAAGGAGATTGCCGTGGAGGGAGGGTTTTTTTCGTCGATAATGTGGACATGGATATTTACATTCAGGAGATAGAAAAAAGCCAGGTACTTGTCAATAAGCTCGGAGGAATGAGGGAGAGCTCCAATAATTTAGATAAATATTTAGGAGAATGAATATATGAAACAACAACAGGTTTTCAGGCAGAAAGAAAAATCTGCGGCAGCAAATATCGCTGTCCTGGGCGCCGGCGGTCTTGGAATGGCAGCCGCCAGAATAATTGCACAGAAAAAAGAAATGAGACTTGTGGCTATCGCAGACAAGACCGGTTTTCTCACAGATGCAAAAGGAATCAATCCGGAAGTCCTGGAGGATAAAAAGCTTGAAGAAATTGGTAATAGTTCTGACGATACCATAGGTGAAATAATCAAAAATTCGGGAAATATAGATGGTATTTTTATCGCCCTTCCAAATCTTTCGAATGATTTCATCCCGAATATAGCCTTAAGATTCGCGCAATATGGTTACAAAGGAGCAATGGTGGATGTCCTCAAACGTTCCCATGCTGTCGAAATGATGTTCGGAATTGATGAGCGATTAAGGGAGACCGGGATCACCCATGTGACAGGTGCAGGAGCAACGCCGGGATTGCTCACGTGTGCCGCAGCTCTTGCCGCAAATTCTTTTATGGAAGTCACGGGGGTTGAGATTAACTTCGGCGTTGGTATATCGAACTGGGACTCATACCGCGCCACCATACGCGAAGACATCGCGCATCTTGAAGGATTCAACCTTGATATCGCAGCAAAAATGAGTTGCGCGCAAATAAAACAAGAACTGGACAGCAGGAACGGCATTCTGAAACTGACCAGTATGGAGC
>CAYSLW010000262.1:0-2777 GCA_964431955.1 uncultured Candidatus Methanoperedens sp.
ATTTTTTTCAGCTACGTATATCAAATGCTTCACTTCCTCCATCGGCGGCATACCATCCAGCGAAATTAGCACATTTCTTTCAAAATTCGCCTTAAATTCCTTAATAACTGTAAACTCGTTTCTCACTATACTCTTCGTTTCCTCCAGCGTACTACCCTTCTCAGGAAAGATATCATCATAAACAGCATTCACATCCTCTTTCTCTATAGTCAGCGCCGCAATACCACCACCGATATCCTCGAAGTTGCAGAATATATGGGGAGAATCAAATCTTACCTGCGTGTGCATTACATTAATGCCAATAATGGGCACTCTATGGTCTGTTTGTTCTGCGAATATGCTTAGAATCGTTGGAGGCAGGTAGAAGATATTTTCTTTATTGCAGTACTCTGCGAATCTTCCAGCATATTCTTTCTGTTTTTCTTGATTCGCTCCTTTGCACAATTTGCTGTAATAAAACCCCTTTGCATAGAACTCAGCAGATTTGAGTGCACCCGGCACATGCACCAGTGGAAAATGCAGCACAACTGCGCCCTTTTCGCATTTCACTCTTTTCGCAAGCTTTTCCGCCGATTCTATTGCCCCTTTTTCTTTAACACCGTCCACACGTATCCTTGCCTCCTCATCCTTGCACAGCACCAGCGCCGCACCGTCGGTATGCATGTCATCAGGATAAATCATGCCATCCACAGAAGCGCCGATCTGCGGTATGTAACCGTACTCCTCATGGAATATATCCAGCATGGATTGGTATCTGCCGTTATACTTCAGCGTGGCATAGAACAGGGCAAGGTCAGGCTTAAAATCCGGGCGCTCACGAGCCTGTTCGATTATATCGTTTGCAGCCTGCTTATAATCCTTCTTATTACTGAACAGCGTAATAGATTCCATTTTTATCTCCGGTAATAAATAGCTATTCGGCAGTTTTCCTATTACATCCCTTGTCTATGCTTGTTTAGTTTGATAGAATATATAATTTTCTGAACATAATTACCATGCTTATGATATATTCATGCGCAATCATAGCAATGCATACTGTAGATATATACATTGATTCTATCACTAATTCGCTGCGCCGAATAGGGCAAAATATGCGGAAGGCGTAAAATAATTCCCTATCAATACCAAAATCTCAAGCTACGCAACACATTCCTCGATAATCTTAGTCGCCCGCAGTGTCTCCAACGAAAGAAGCTGCTGATTTGCCTCGGCTTCTGCAATCGTCACCAGCACAGTAGATTTCGAGGAAGGGGATATCAAAATCCTGTTATTCCTGAAATAAAAAATCGTCTCCCGCAAGCCTTCTCTGTTCATCTCCCCAAGCACATGCTTTATTTGCTTCTCAAGCCAGAACATGGTCTCCAAAAGGTGCTCCCTGTATCCAGGGGTTCTGATGGTTATGGGCACGCCGTCTATTCTGTACAGGATGCATGCTTCTACGCCTTCGATCTCATACAACTCATCAAGAGTTTCCTCAAGTCCTCTTGCCATGTCCTTTTTTCTCTTCCTTTAAAACCAGCTTGAGGATTTGTGATGGGTCATCCTCCCGTGTCCAGTTCTTCCGCAAAAACTCAATCCTTGCCGACAAACGTTCTCCCGGCAAACCAATAGATTTCGCTTCTTCGATTGCCTCTTTAAACCGATCATCGAATTTAGTTTTTGGCTTTACCCGCTCCATCTGTTTTTCCGATGCATAAAGCACTATTCCAACTCCAGTCTCTATGGAATACGGATAAAGCCCCTCTCCGTGCTTTGACCCCCTGTGCTTCATAATTCTCAATGTCCTGTCATACATTTCACCAAAACCCAGGTTCTGGAGGTGTATCACGGTATCGGCAAGATACAGCGGCATTGCAGATCCTTCGGGTATGTGATTACCGTCTGCAGGTTCTTCGAGCACTATCACGGCTGTTCCAAGTTTGCGCAGCTCATGGAATATTGTGCTAAGGGATTTCCTTTTCTCTTTATCTGAATAAAAGGTGGGGTAGGTCAAAGGGTCGATCACTATCCTCGGATTGTTGGCAGAAACGGCAGTCTTAACCATCTCGGCAAGATCAAGAGATGGAAACGTTAGATCCTCTCCAAAAAGATGAATTGTCTTCAGGTTTCCCTGCTCGATATGACCCTCGATGTCCCTCCATCCCATATCCCCGCAGTCACGGATGATTTGCTCTTCCGACATCTCAAAAGAAACGTATACTACTTTTTCCCCGCGTTCGAGACCGAACAGAGAATACTGCAGCGCGAAGGTTGTCTTTCCAACACCCGTACCACCGCGGACAATATTGATAGTATTCTCTCGAAAACCTCCGCCCATCAGGTCATCAAGACCATATATCCCTGTGAGAACCCGACCCTTTTTTATCATTACCTCAGCCTCATAATTATGCAGATGGTTTATATGCGTTGAATATCATTTATAGTTTTGGTAGAGAGTAGAGAGCAAGAAAAGTTATAATTAGTGTCTGTGCCTTGAAAATCATAGCTTTGCCTCTGTGCCTCTGGGTCTCCGTGGCTGCATCATGAAATTGCCACTGAGGCACGGAGAACACAGAGGTTATAATCAGGCTTTTTTAACCTAAGTTTATCGAGATAACTTCTCTTTGCGGCGGATTTGCGGTCACTCTGGCAGTACGAAGAGAAGATCCACAGGCTTCCATAATTATCGAGAAAAGAGCTTATGAGATGTTTTCACCGTGCGGCATGCCTTTTGCAATAGAAGGTATCTTGACACTCTCCCACGCCTAAAGGCGGGAGATTCTTTGCTTCACCGATAA
>CAYSLW010000263.1:0-2767 GCA_964431955.1 uncultured Candidatus Methanoperedens sp.
CTTTCATAAGCATGGAGGATCTTTGAGAATGTCGAACCTACGACATTGACCCCGTAGAAAATGCATACAATAAACAAACTGTGGATTACCTCGGGAGTCTTGTCTATGAAGAGTGTCAGAGAGAAAGTTACAGCGACCGCGGTAATTGAAGAGATGACTTTCAGGGAAAGTATGTTGGCACCGTATTGCAGCATAAGATCGTTGTTTCCGGGCACATCCTTTACTATGAGGTACTCCAGCCCTGGATTGCCAAGCAAGATGATTAAATATCCGAACGCAAATATAAAGGAATATTGCCCAACTCCGACGTCCCCCAGACACCGTGCTATCACCATCATTAACAGGAATGATAGTAGATTTACGGCGGCGTTTCCTGCAAACAATGCGAATGTATTTTTTATTATCTTATCTTTTGTCATTTTTTCCGCTGTATGCAGCATAAAACTAACTGAAGTTAATTCTAAATACCTCTATTGGGCGCAAAATGTAGCTGCTCGATTCTACCGGCTGGATACGCAATATTGTTCATTACGTCAGTTGCAAAAGGTTTCGTTCTATAATATCTTTTATCTAAATAGGTTCCGTTGTTTAAATAAGGTTCGTAAGCTAAAATATTATATCCCGCTTCGATTAAAGACTTTGTTAAATATCCATTACCTGCACCATAATCGCAGATATGCATTTTTTTTAACTTAAAAATTATATCAAGTATATTGATAAATTTCAATGCTTGTTCCGAACATGCTTGTTCCGATCGTTTTTTTCAGCCAGTATCCGTATTTATGAAGTATTGGGCATTGTATATCTCGCTTAAATCATAGTTTTTTGTTTGAGGAGAAATAATTAATCCACAGGACATACATTGTTTATACAATATATTTTTTTAAAATTTCGAGAATATTTTTTTAATTCGTGGAATTTTGTGTTATTATAAATTATATATGTATTTTTAATTTGCTTTTTTGTTTCATTTTATCATTACGCAATAGATGTGAAAGCAAATGAACTCGACATGCCTGTCGTTTCTCCAGAATAACGAAAGAAGCCCAACCTATTATACTGTTTCTTGCACTACCTCTTTTTCGGGGAAGAGAGATGTTCTAAAACATGATTGACTGTGATTATGTCAAAGCTGTCGCTCTTGAAAGGAACGGGCGCCACTGCCTCGGTCTGCTCGGTCCTTGCTTCCCTGGCAGTGCAGGCCGCTGCCGGCTGGCTGCTTGCCCTGCCCGTGGTTGTCCTTGTATTCGGCACCCTGTATTTCGCGGGAACCTTCGTTTATGAAAGAAACTCCTGGGTTTCGCTGTTATCCCACTTCAAGCGAAAGGACACCTATAAAAGACGCTACATGGCACCGCTCCAAACGAGCTGGGCTTACGGCAGCCTTCCTGGGACTTCTCTCCATCGTCAAGATAGGATTCGGGCGAAGGATTTATATCCGGCCGACCGGGCGCTACTTTCACGTATCGTTTGTTAGGAAAAGGGGAGGGACATCGCGACGCCAGAAGAAGCTGTTTGATTGCTGCATATCCGGACTTTGCTGGTATGTCATGTGATAAAAGTTCCGGCCCATGCTCTCGAAGATGCGAGCGGTTCCTCTCGATCCGATTTCAGCATGGTGGATTTCCATCACGACGTACCGGGTCCTGGCCAGAGTTCTCTGCGCTCCTTTCAGGGCTTCTACCTCGCCTCCCTCGACATCGATCTTGAGAATATCGATCGACGGAAGGTCTTTCACATCGGAGATAGCGTCAAGCGGCAAACCCCGCACGCTTTCACCCGTGTCGCTTGTCCTGAAGCGGGAGGGATTCCCTATCAGGCTGAATTTAACATCCCTTCGTTCATCACTCAATGCGCATTGGACAGCCGAGAAATTTGGACCGAGACGCTCAATGTTTTTTTGCAGAACGGCGAAATTCATGGGTGCGGCTTCGATGCCGACATAACGCTCGATATCGGCAAAACAGTTCAGATAAAAGGCAAATGCTCCAATGTTGGCTCCGGCGTCTACCACAACAAGGGGTTGTTCGTGAAAATTCCATTCGAGAATGTTGTATTCAAAGGGCATGGAGATAAGCACATTCATATCAGAACGATTCTTTCGTACAGCAAAACCACACGGCAACAGTCGGAGTCTCTGCGAATCTTCTCGCCGGAATTTTTCCCGAAGCAGTTCCCTTTTCACGTTTAGCGGAACCTGGCGAGAGAGGCAGGAAGCTCCAAACGCATGCGAAAGCATGAGCCATGTGGTGAGAGCCTGCCAAAAACGTTGTGTCATGGATTTTGTTCTCCCCACCCACGAGGGGCTTGTCTTTTCGTCTTTTCCTGTTCCGTTTCGCTCAATCAAGTAATATTATGCCTCCTAACGCTTTCTCCAGTTGCTCACCTATGTTCTCCCAAGTATATTTTTCTATAACCTTTTTTCTCGCTGCTAACCCCATCATCTCGCGTACTGTTCTTTCTCGGGCCAGATATTCGGCTTTATTTTTCAGGTCTTCTACGTCACCCACTCTTGCGACCAATCCATCTATCCCATTTTCTATCAGTTGAGAAGGTCCAGGCAACGAAGAAACAATCGCTGGTTTTCCCGATGCCATGGCCTCCAGAATCACCAGGCCAAAAGATTCGGAATGAGTTGACGGAAGCACAAGAAAATCCCCCAGATTATAATAATAAGGCAGGTCTTCATTCGGCGATTTTGGTCCGGCAAAGATTACTCTGCCTTCTAATCCCGCCTCCTTGACCTGCCTCTTGTATGTTTTTTCTC
>CAYSLW010000264.1:0-2746 GCA_964431955.1 uncultured Candidatus Methanoperedens sp.
TTCTCTGTGTCCTCTGTGCACTCTGTGGTTTTTTTTGACCCGTCGCCTGATGGTGAATATACTGGTGTGGGGGAGCGCGGGAGCGGGAAGGAGCTGGATAGGGTGGTGCAGTTCGAGAGGTTCGGGTGTGTGAGGATTGATGGCGTTGGCGGGGATGGGGTTGTGGCGTATTTTACGCACAGGTGAAAAGTACCGCGTATTGTTTCCGCGCGTGCGACTTAAATCAACTGGGCTTGTTTGCGGGCAATATATTTAAATAAACCAATGATGAAATATAATGTGTGGCTGAATTAATAGTAATCTTACCTGAAGAGCTTAAAAGAAAAATGGAGGGCTTCAAAATAGACTGGTCTGCCCTCACAAGAGACCTTCTTAAGAAAAAGGTTGATGAACTGAGCGAGTTAAAATCCATTGTTTCTAAAAGCAAGCTGACCGAAGAAGATGCGCTGGAGTTTGGCAGGAAGGTTAACAAATCGCTTGCTAAAAAGTTCAGAGATTCGGCGATGGGATGAATGCTCCTCGTTGTTGATGCCAACGTTGTGTTTTCTGCTCTTCTTAAAGGAGGGAAAACCTTGGACATTTTCCTTTTGAATAGAGGGTACAAAAGGTTTGAATTCGTGGCTCCTGAATTCCTTATGGTAGAAATAAAAAACCATGCAGATGAGATTGTCAGGAGAACGGGGCTTTCAATCGAGAAGCTTAGAAAGGTGCTGACCTTTCTGGAGAAGGAAATAGAATTTGTGCCTTTTGAGGAGTTTACAGAGCTGTACGAAGAAGCGGAACAAATATCTCCTGATCCTGACGATGTGCAGTACTTTGCGCTTGCGTTGAAATTGAAGGGAGCGATATGGTCTAATGATAGAGCTTTGAAGAGGCAGTCCGCAGTAGAAGTGCTCTCGACAGGTGACGTGTTAAAACTTCTGTGAATCAAAACATTAACAGCGCCGCTAAAAAACGATACTATGCGGCTGCATCGGGACAGGTGGAAAGATGGCGAACAGCTTTTGCGGAGGGCGCGCATCATCCACCGCGTTCCGCCTGATGGGCGCAACGTGAGGGCGTTGTCGCATGATGGAGAATATACAGGCGTGGGGAGCGCGGGATTGAGAGGGAGCTTGATAAGGTGGTGCAGTTTGAGAGGTTCGGGTTCGTGAGGATTGACGGCGTTGGCGGGGATGGGGTTGTGGCGTATTTTACGCATGGGTGAAGGGATTAATACCCTATGTACGGCCATTATCCTGATAATTTATTTTTTGTAAATAAATGAAACCCAAAAACTGCATAAAAAAAAATATATGCGCATATTTTTGAAATATTGAAAATCCTATTAACCCCAAAATTACAAATACCTTAATTTATAACAAATGAATATAGAAGTTATGTATAAATCTGGCTATACTTTAAGAATATACCAAATACTTGAAAATGACCTGGTTACTTTTTTGAATTATATTCCGATCGAATATTATAAAGGCGAAAAAAGAAAAGAGATATATTCACCCAAACTTTCGGAGCTATTGCTTAGAATAGGGAGTCAAGTTGATATCTTTTTTAGACAGTGGAATCTTGTTCATGAAGTTTATAAAAAAAACTATCATAAAAACAAGAACGATTATTTGTTTAGCTGGGACAATATTCCAGGAATCGATGATGAAAAATTTATTGAATATTTTATAAATAATTTTGGTATTGATTGGGCAAAAACAGCGAAAATCGAAAAAATTGATGATAATGAGACCATAAGAGTATCCAATGAAAAAAATTATCTTTCACTGAAAATCAATGATGATAAAATCAGGGTAAATCTAAAAATTAACGACGATAGAACTGACGAATTGATTGTTAAGACGGAAAATGACGAGCGAAATATATATAAATTCGATTTAGACAATTTAGAAATGACACATTATAAGAATATTGAAACATATGGAAAAATAATATTGAGTGACATAAAGATTAGAATATTACTAACCAAAGAAATCATAAAGCCATTCCAACTTTGGACGGATAAAGGATATCCTCTATGGTGGACTTCTTATAATAACGTTAAACATCAAGGATTCACCTACAAAGAGGAAGGAAATTTAAAAAATGTTATTGAATCGTTGTCAGCGTTATTCCTACTTAATTGCATCCATAAAGATATAAAAAATAAATTAATTGAATATGGTTATAGGGATATCAGTCCGCATGAAGCACGTCATTTATTAAGTAATGGAGTTTGGACTAGACCATCATCTCCATACATAATATCCCATCTATTTGAGTTTGATGAAAGATCACTCTCGACAAAGATGACGCCTTTGTCGAATACGATATCTTTATAAAATTAACATTCATTGTTTTAAATGTATAAGATTTAATAAAAAATAGAATAGCTTATTTTGACAAATTGCTATTGAAACCTGACTGGCAAACATTTAGAATAAAGCACAGTATTGGTTTTATTACTCTATCAACTCCCCTCCATCCTCTCCCTTAACGCCCTCGCCTTCTCACCCAACTCCTTCTTCCCATAGCTCTCCGCAATCAACTCCACAGCCTCAAGAGCCCTTGCTGCCCCGTCAAGATAGCCAAGCACATCCCCGGCATAAGCATAAACCCCGTACTGCGACGTCTGCTCCCCGATAATCCCATCAGGCGACAGCCCCCCCGGCGCAAAGCTCAATCACCCTTGCCGAGAACTTCCTCTCAGCGCAGCCGCAGTACGGCGAATCCTTGGAGATTTTCTAATTTCTTCTGGGTA
>CAYSLW010000265.1:0-2744 GCA_964431955.1 uncultured Candidatus Methanoperedens sp.
TGAGAGTAATGGACGTCGACCCTGCTCGCCAGTCGCGCAAACTACACAATCTGATCGGTGTGCAATTACAGACCTCAGGCCTGCCAGATAGCATTAACCTTGACGAAGCGATGAAGTTCTTCTGCGCCTATCACAGTGTAGTACCACGCTATGACTTGCTGGACCGTTTTGGCCTGAAAGAGAAAAGGAGAGAACAGTATTATCAGCTATCTGCCGGTCAACAGCGACGCCTGGGGCTGGTCCTGGCGGTTGCCCATGATCCCCCTGTGCTCTTTCTGGATGAACCAACTTCTGGTCTTGATGTTGCCTCGCGTATCGAACTACACAATCTGATACGCGAACTGCAAGCAGCGGGTACTACCATCATCCTTGCTACGCACGACATGGCAGAAGCAAATGAAATGGCGAGTCGTCTGGCGATTTTACTGCACGGCAAGATCGCTGCTACTGGCACCCCGCTTGAGCTAACCGCAACCGGCGCGGGTTTTACCAAAGTCTCCGTTCGCACAAAAAGCTCCAGCCTGTCTGATCCTGACCTCAACTTCCCGGCTGTGAGTAAGCACATATCTAAAGATGAGTATGTCATTTACTACAGTACCGATATTGGCCCTACAGTTTCGGCTATTATTGCCCACGTCGAAGCCCAGGAGGACACACTGGTCGATTTGCGTGTAGAGCGACCTTCTCTGGAAGATCGGTTTTTAGAAATCACAACCGCAGGAGGTGTCCAATGAATGCTTTTATAAATCACTTCTCATTCGAGTTCCGTACCGGGATCCGTAATAAGACATTACTTTTAATGAACTACCTGTTTCCCCTGGGTTTCTACGCTATGATGGGACTGCTTATGACCGGAATCAATCCCGCTTTTCGTGAGACAATGATCCCGGCGATGACTATCTTTGCCATCCTGGCAGCTACAATACTGGGATTGCCCGACCCATTAGTGACGGCCCGTGAAGCTGGCATTTTTCGCAGCTATAAGATTAATGGTGTACCGGCCTTCTCGATCCTGGTCATCCCGGCACTAACTACCGTCTTGCATGCAGCAGTGGTAACTATCATTATTACCACCACGGCTCCCCTGTTTTTCGATGCACCATTACCTGTCAATTGGCCCGGTTTTGTCGTGACATTACTTCTGATGGCCTTTGCCTGTGCCGGGCTCAGTGTGCTGATCGGCGTGATTTCGTCCAGTTCGCGGATGACGGTGCTGTGGTCGCAGTTGATTTTTCTGCCCTCGATGCTTTTGGGCGGAATGATGGTGCCCTATAGTATGTTGCCTGAGGCAATGGGTAAAATAGCTCAGCTCTTGCCAGCCACCCATGCTATGAACGCCTTTCGAGGGTTGGCTCAGGATTTGACCGCCGATTTTAATCCAATAGGGTCACTCATCATCCTGCTGGCAAGCGGAGTATTAGCGTTTGGACTGGCAATTTATCTCTTCAATTGGGATAGGCGTAACACGACACAACGCGGGCATCCCCTGATGGTATTGCTGGTTTTACTGCCATACGTCATCGGTATACTCCTGCTATCGTGACCAAACAACAGGAAAAGGAGATAAACGATACTGTTTGAATAAGCAATCCCTTTGGTGGTATAATTATACCAAATAAGTTACTTAATTACTGAGTATTAACAACCGTCCCCATTTTCAATATATGCACTTTTTCTGATGAATTAGGTGGTTTATAGCGGCTATCTCTCCGAGGAAGCTCTTACCCGAGGAGGGAGGAGCGATGACTAATAAATTATTGTTGTCCTGGCGAGCCCCCTTTTTGTCATTGCGAGGAGCGAAGAAACGTGGCAATCTCCTACTTCCTTCATCACAATCCAGGATCCCGTAATTTGTTACCGCCTCTTCCTGTAGCGGTAATAAACAAAAAGAATAGTGTTCTTCCCAGATATCCAGAACATAAGAGGGTATCCTATAATTCTTCAAATTTTTAATCTTCATTGATTGATACATTAATACATTCTTTTCTTTATATTTTTTTTTGAATAAAACTATGATAAGTAGATACTCAGGGGCAAGCCCGTGGGTATCTACTTAAAAGTTAATTACAAAATTATTTAAAAATTCTTGACTTCTATTTGGAAACAAGATATTATAAAAACATGATAATATAGAACTTAAAATAAGTATTAAAAAAAGTATTCTCCTTAAGTTTATTGAATTATAATACTAAAATTACCTGCAAGTTACTATCAAATAACGGAAGGGGGGATGTATCTTTCTAAAAAATGTAAACTCAGATAACCTGATTATTGCGATGTAGAAAATTTAGTTTTTGCTTTGGTACACGTATTACAAATTTTAATTTTATTTTTAAAGGAGATTTTTATTATGAAAAAATTTAGTATCACTTTACTAACGATTGCATTGTTTGTTGTATTAAGCTTCTCGGCTTTTACCGCAGATACCCCTATAAAAATTGGTTTATCCTTTTCTGATTTTGCCACCGAAAGATGGCCGGTAGAAGCAGCTTTAATGACCGATTTAGGGCGTCAAGCCGGTGCTCAGGTAATTGTCCAGGTAGCAAATCATGATGCGAAGTTGCAGAATGACCAGATTGAGAATATGGTTCTTCAAGGGGTGGATGTTATTATTATTGTTGCAGAGGATGGTGCATCTGCAGCAACAGCAGTAGACCAAGCAGCAGAAGCAGGAGTCCCATGCATAGCGTATGATAGGTTAATTAAATCACCTAATTTGGCCGCTTATATTTCTTTTGATAATG
>CAYSLW010000266.1:0-1589 GCA_964431955.1 uncultured Candidatus Methanoperedens sp.
GAACTTTTTTTACTGGGCGATGAATGGAAAAGCGCTGCCAATAACCGGCGATGGTTCTGAAACAAGGGACTGGACGTATGTGGATGATATAATAAATGGTCTGCTGGCAATGGGAATAAAAGAAGAGGCTGTTGGAGAAGCTATTAATCTTGGATCTGGTAAGGAGCACAGGGTTATAGACATGGCGAATATGGTGAATGAGCTTGCAGGTAATGATGCCGGGATAGTATACGCGGAAAGAAGAGACTGGGATGTGAAGACAAGGCTTTTATCATCTATTGAAAAAGCAAAGAAACTATTGGGCTATAAGCCGCAGACTGGATTCGAGGACGGCTTGAAGAACGTGTATGAATGGTTTACTGATTATTTGGAGGATATTAAGAGGAGCGCGGAGTTTTGAGAAAGTCCAGGGATGTTGTGGGGATTGCCATATCAAAGAATGGAATTTCTATAAAATTGACCTATAAGCAGTGGGCGCATATTATAGATTCACATGATTATATGGCAGGAAACCTCGATCTTGTATTTGAATCAATTGAAAATCCTGATTATATTGTTCACGGGTGGACAGATGAACTGATAGCATTAAAACATTATGATAAGACCTCTATCTCGGAGAAATATGCAGTGGTTGTTTATAAAGAGGAACAAGGAGGATTTATCATAACAGCATTTATGACTTCAAAGAAGGATAGAATATTGAAAAGAGGCACAATATGGAAGAAATAAAGGAGGAACTGTTCAAATCCATACGATTCATGCTCAGGATTCCGTCACATCGGGTCTGGATGGATTACGATGAAGCTGCTGACGTGCTTTACATAAGCTTCCAGAAGCCGCAGCACGCGGATGACAGCGTGATGGAAGACAACGTGGTCTATCACTACCGCGGCAAAGAAATGGTAGGTGTGACCGTCATCGGCGCGAAGAAATACGGGGTATGAGGCTACAGAGGAATTGAGATGAAGCTCCCTGTCCTTCAGGAAACCGACTGGATCAAAAGAGGACCGCACCAGCAGCACCATCTGATGAACAGGATGGCATTGAGAGATGCAATATTATGATTTCAAATAATATTGATCGATTCAAGCAGCTTTTTGACCGCGTTTCTTCGATAATTGAGGAAGCAAAACATAAAATTGCATACTCAATCGATAACACGATGGTACAATCATACTGGAGGATAGGGAAGGAGATCATCGAAGAAGAGCAGAGTGGACAATTAAGAGCAGAGTATGGTAAATCTGTCATTGATAACCTTGCAAGGAGTTTAACGAAAAAATATGGAAAGGGTTTCAGCACGCGTAATTTATGGATGATTCGCCAATTTTATTCAACATATCCAAATCTGAACGCACTGCGTGCAGAATTGTCATGGACGCATTATCGTTTGATAATGCTGATTGATGACCCTATGAAACGCTCTTTTTATGAGATAGAATGCGCCAACAATAACTGGTCAACAAGAGAACTGGACAGGCAAATAAATTCGCTTTTATTTGAAAGATTGGCTTTGAGTAAAGATAGAGAAGGCGTTCTGTCTCTGGCAAAAAAAGGTCAGCAATTAGCGACTCCGGATGATTTAGTAA
>CAYSLW010000266.1:1599-2717 GCA_964431955.1 uncultured Candidatus Methanoperedens sp.
CAGATGAATACATAGAAACAATTTGGGATGTTTTTAAGGAAGCAGATAAAAAAATAAAGAAAATGAGCGAGAAACCGGAAGATTTTATTAAAGACCCATATGTTCTTGAGTTCCTGGGTTTGCCTCAAAGTGAAAGACTACTTGAAAGAGACCTGGAATCTGCTTTAATTGAACATTTGCAGCATTTCTTATTGGAATTAGGTAGAGGATTTTCGTTTGTGGCAAGGCAAAAGCGCATTACAATGGATGATGAGCATTTTTATATTGATATTGTTTTTTATAATTTTATTCTAAAATGCTTTGTACTGATCGACCTTAAAATAGGCAGGCTTACCCATCAGGATATAGGTCAAATGCAGATGTATGTCAATTTTTACAGGAAAGAAATGATGGCTCCTGATGATAATCCGCCGATAGGGATAGTTTTATGCGCAGATAAAAGCGAAGCTGTTGTAAAATACACCTTGCCTGAAGGAAATAAACATATTTTTGCTTCAAGATATAAGTTGTACCTTCCGACTGAAGAAGAACTGAAAGCTGAAATCCAAAGAGAAAGAGCTATGCTTCAGATAGAGGCACAGATTAATGGAGAAGAGGAGGTAAAATGAGGGTCGTACACAATTGGAAGCCCTGCTCTGTGTATTCGGGTGTGGAATGGCTAGGTAAGGTCCCGGAGCAGGAGAGCGAAGTAACGGTTGTTTTTCAGACAGGATTTACAGGATTGACAGGATGCGTTTTATCGTTTAATCCTGTTTTCCTGTCAAGAATGAAAAAACCGCGGATAAACGCAGATGAACGCAGATTAATTGCAATAATACACCGCAAAGGACGCGAAGAACGCAAAGCAGAGGAACAAAAATCTTTGCGCCCTTTGCGCTCTTTGCGGTTGATAGAGTTTCATGGAATCCCAACGGCGCAGGGAAACAAAGAAAAGATTATTTTTCAGACAGGATTTACAGGATCGACAGGATGCGTTATATCGTTTAATCAAGTTCATCTTGTTATCATGGAGGATAATTCTAAATGAAGCTTCCTGTCCCTAAGGAAACCGACTGGATAAAAGGAGGGCTGCACCAGCAGCATCACCTCATGGGCAGGATGGCGCTGAGAGGGCATGA
>CAYSLW010000267.1:0-2686 GCA_964431955.1 uncultured Candidatus Methanoperedens sp.
CAAGCGCGAAATGAAACCGGCGTCGCATGTGCTTTTCCCAATCGGCGAGGCAGGAGGGCGGCGCAGGTCGCTCCAGCATGCAAAAGACTATGTAGAGGAGGAGGACAACGGCGACCAGAGGAATAATGAATTCAGGACAGGACTGACTGTCCAGAAAGAAAAGGTGGGGACGATAAAAGTCCATATTGGTGAGCGCTTCTGCCCTTCGTGCAGGACAAGGACGTTCAAGAACAGGTGCGTGTGTGGGAAGTTCACCCAACCGTTGCTTAAATGCCATTCCTGCGGGATAGAAGTCCAGAAACCGGTGTGCCCGAAGTGTAAAAAAGAGACATCTTCGGTCGCGGAGATGGATATCGATTTCAAGTCAGAATGCTTGCTTGCGCTAAAGAACCTCGGGGAGAGGGATAATCTGGAGTCGATAAAAGGAGTTCTGGGTCTAACCTCAAAGAACAAGACGCCTGAGCCTCTGGAAAAGGGGATACTCAGGGCAAAGCATGGTATCGTGATGTTCAAGGATGGGACAGTGAGGTACGACCTCTCTGACATGCCACTTACGCATATCAAGCCGAAAGAGATTGGCGTAACCGTGGAAAAGCTCAGGGAGATGGGATATGAGAAGGATGTATACGGAAAACCGCTTGTTGATCAGAACCAGATACTTGAACTCAAAGTTCAGGATATCGTTGTTTCAAAGGACTGCGGCGAATATTTATTAAAGACTGCCAGGTTCATCGACGACCTCCTGATGAAATATTATAAGGTCGACCCGTACTACAATATAAGCAGCATATCAGAACTTATCGGGAAGCTTGTCATCGGGCTCGCACCGCATACCTCGGCGGGCGTTCTGGGTCGGCTGGTTGGTTTCACGACCGCGTCCGTGGGTTATGCGCATCCTTTTTTCCATGCAGCAAAGAGAAGGAACTGCTTCCATGGGGATGAAAAATTATTGGTTTACAGAGGAGATAGCTTTGAGCTTATAACGATCCGCGAGCTTGTTGAAAGCAACCTTATCGGAAAAACAGAAAAAGATGATCTTGGGGCTGAATACAGGGAGATACACGGTCTTAAAACATTTGCTTTCAACATAAAAACGAAAAAATTCGAACTGGCCGATATAACCCATGTTTCAAGACATATTTCTCCTGAAAAACTGATCGAAATAAGAACGAAAAGCGGAAGAAAGATAGTCGTGACGAAAGATCATCCATTCCCTGATAGATCAGGAGCAAAATTGAGGGCTGAGGATGTGGATGAATTATTGATCCCCTGGAAACTTGAAAGACCTCCTATCGAAACTAAAGAGAATATAGCCCTGCTTTCGATAACCGACGCGCAAGACGTAATGATAAGGACAGAAAGCGATGTTTTCAATGAGGATGTACCTCTTTCACAGATAAGCAGCAATCTTGGAATGAGTTATAAAACATTTACGAATTATATTTACAGACAGTCATATCCTTTAGAGATGGTCAAGAGATTTAATCCTGACGTGATCGATGCAGGGAATTACCTGATAGGGAGTAAAAGAGATAAGGTTTCTATAAAGCCAAGTATAACTGTGAACGAAGATTTCTTATCACTGTTAGGATTTTATTTAGCTGAGGGATTTATTAAGAAGAATCAAATAAATTGTCATCAGGTATCTATAACCGCTACTAAAGAATGGACAAGACGCATATTAAAAGAAAAAACAAAAAGGGTTCCGAATTTTGTTTACTCCCTGCCAGAGGATAAGATAAGTGCATTTTTGAGAGGTTATTTCACCGGAGATGGATCGTGCTCCCTGCAAAGCACGTTAGAGGTCAATGTAACTTCAGTAAATAAATGGCTGATAGACGCTATTTCCTTCCTTTTGATGTTTTCCGGAATTAAGCACTCTATCTACGAGGAAGAACGGGCTGTAAAAAGCGATCTCATTCTAAAATTCTATGGAAAACCGAAATTGATCCATTCGTATAAGATAAGGATCTATGGCAGCGAAGCAGGAAAATTCATAGAAGACATAGGCTTCCTTGGTGAAAAGCAGGAGCATGCTGAAAGATTACTTAAAAAATGGCTGGCTAAAAAAGGTAGTACAAGAACCCATTTTGATGAAGATGTGTTCATCGATAAAGTCGTAGAAAAAAAAGAGATAGAATCCCAGGATAAATATGTGTATAATCTGACAGTGGATACCCATCACAGCCTCATTTGCTCGGGAATTACTACCTTCCAGTGCGATGGAGACGAGGATTGCGTTATGCTGCTGATGGACGGTCTTCTGAATTTCTCGCGCTCGTATCTTCCCGACAAACGCGGCGGACAAATGGATGCGCCTCTGGTGCTGACCATGCGCATCGACCCCAATGAAATCGATAAGGAGGCGCATAACATTGATGTGCCGTTTTGGTATCCACTTCCATTCTACGAAGCCACGCTGCAATATAAAAATCCGAAGGACATTGTGAAGCTCATGGATACCGTGAGCGGCAGGCTGGGCACGCCGGCGCAGTATGAGGGTTTTGGATTCACCCATGATACTATGGATATAGCAGCCGGTCCAAAAAACAGCGCATACAAAACACTGGGGACGATGATAGAAAAAATGGATGCACAGCTTGCGCTTGCAAGAAAAATAAAGGCTGTGGACCCGCAAGACGTTGCTGAGAGGATTATAAATTCGCATTTCCTGCCCGACCTGATA
>CAYSLW010000268.1:0-2686 GCA_964431955.1 uncultured Candidatus Methanoperedens sp.
TCTCCTTATCTTTGAATAAGCCAGATTTCCAATCGTCTATGATTTGTTTTCTGTAAAATAAAAATATACGAATACAGTTGCAATCAACGCCACTTCAAGCAATGGTGTATGGTTATTGGAATACTATGACCCGCTGGGGAAAGCGATGGCAAGAGGCGCACCCGCATTTCTTATGAGGATAAATATGCCTATCAAAGTTCAAGTTGAAGCAGGAAAGGCTGTTGTATTATAAATAGAAAAAAAGAGCTATCCCTTCGCCACCCCTATCGGCATGACCTTTACGACCTTCCGCGCGATACCCAATTGGTGAACCACATCCACCACGTCTTCGCTCGGCTTATAAACCAAGGGCGCTTCTTCCGCTATTATAGATGGGTGCATTGCCCTCACAGAAATGCCTTTAGCAGCTAATTCTTTTTGAATGGTCTCACCATAAAATTCCCTTTTCGCCGCCGCCCGGCTTGAGACCCGTCCTGCGCCATGGCATGCGCTTCCGAACGTGAGCTCCATGGCATTCTGTGCGCCGTGCAGTACAAAAGAGGGTGTACCCATGCTTCCGGGTATGAGTACTGGCTGACCCACTTTCCTGTAAGCCTGCGGAACATCGGGATGACCCGAAGGGTGTGCCCGTGTCGCTCCTTTCCTGTGCACATACACCATCTTTTTTTCTCCGTTAATGGTATGTTCTTCAAGCTTCGCAACGTTATGCGCCACATCATAGATGAGGGACATGCCCAGATCATCCATATCGCGCCTGAAAAAGCGCGCAAACGCCTCCCTTACCCAGTGGGTGATAATCTGCCTGTTTGCCCATGCATAATTGGCAGCCGCAGCCATGGCTTTAAAGTAGTTCTGCCCTTCCGTGGATTCGGCAGGCGCGCATGCAAGCTGTCTGTCAGGCAGGACGATGCCGTATTTGCGTGTGGCTTGTTCAAGAATCTTGAGGTGGTCTGTACATATCTGGTGACCCGCACCGCGAGAGCCGCAGTGTATCATGACCGTGACCTGCCCTTTAAAAAGACCAAACAGCTTTGCTACCTCTTCATCGTACACCTCATCCACATACTGCACCTCAAGGAAATGGTTCCCGCTTCCCAGTGTTCCGAACTGGGGTTTGCCCCTGCTCCTCGCTTTCTCGCTAACTTTTGATGGGTCGGCGCTTTTCATATAGCCGTTCTCCTCGCAGTGCTCGATATCTTCTTTCACTCCGTATCCATTTTCCACTGCCCATTTAGCCCCGAAAAGAAACGCATCCGTGAGTTCTTTATCCGAGGCGCGAAGCTTGCTCTTTCCGCCCACGCCTGAGGGAATCTCATGGAAAAGAAGCTCGATGAGTTCTTTCATCCCTGGGCGCACCTCATCTTCGGTGAGATTCGTCCTGAGTATACGCACGCCGCAGTTGATGTCGTATCCCACGCCTCCGGGGCTTATTATCCCGGTGTTCCTGTCAAAAGCAGCTACGCCTCCTATGGGAAATCCATAACCTGAGTGGGCATCAGGCATTGCCATGGCATATTTCTGGATGCCTGGGAGTGTTGCGACATTGGCTGTCTGTTCCAGCGTTTCGTGCTCGAGGCTCTGGAGCAGTTTTTGCGAGACGAAAATGCGCCCTGGCACTCTCATGCCGGGTTTATAGCTCATGGGTATGTCCCATGTGTAATCATTCACTTTTGTGAGGAAGCTTGCTGCATCTTTTCTTTGTTCGGACATGGTTATCTTCCGTAATTGTTGTAAACATTATGTTGTGTGGATTTATTAAGTTTGGTGCGTATCAGATTTGAAAAAATTCAGTCCATCTACATACGTTCAACTCAAGCATTAATTATATTATATATCAAATTCTAAATCTCATATCAACTTAGTAATTCTTACGATGCACCCAACCCTTATCGAAATGCACTCACCTCCACCCTTACCTAAATAATACATTGGCTCGTTATCGCTTTCGCTACAAAGCCTTCCCACCATCCGCACAATTCTGCAAGTAAACTACCTCTCCACGACCTCCCATCCCTGCCCGGCAGAGCCGTGACAGCAGCCTCGTGCTCTCGAAAGAAAAATCAACCACCGAGCACACAGAGCGCACAGAGAGTTGCTGCTTTTCTCTGTGTCCTCTGCGCCCTCTGTGGTTTTTCAAACCTGACGATGTACCCTGCGCTTTCCCCGTCAAAGCCCTGCACAGGCTCGAAGACATCTTCTGCTGTATGATTTCTAGTCTGATTTACGAATCCTGCTCTTTCTCCGTTTTTTCATTGGGGAACCGCACACAGGGCACTCATCCCCCTCAGGAAACCGCCGTTTGCACCCGATGCACTGCTTTTCCCAGAGGAGAACGTCCTTTATCTTCCTCTGACCAGCAGGCATGACCTTGATACCAAGCTGGATGGCTGTATTCTGAACTGCGAAATCATCAGTGACCAAAATAGTCTCTTCGCGTCTTGAATACTCCAGCGCCTTTGCAAGGATGTCGATGTCGGCAGCCGAGAGTTCTTCGCTGTCCCTTGAAATCCCGGCTTTTGTCCTGACCTCTTTTTTGAAACTTTCAAGCGGTGGCTCGACTTTTACGTTCATCAATTCCATTGCGGTGCGGGCGTTCTCGTCCCTTAGTTCTCCTACTATGGAAGGCGTGGTTATGATGCTGCCTTCGAGCCTTTTTCTAACGATGAAGAGGGAGGAGTCGGCGATG
>CAYSLW010000269.1:0-2664 GCA_964431955.1 uncultured Candidatus Methanoperedens sp.
CGACTTGCACGGAAAGTCTTTCAACTGACGCACCAATACGACGGGGCCATCAGCGAGTATCTGGAAACGGTGGACATGTGAAGGAACTTTATTCGCTTTGCGCATCCACGCTGAAACAGCGGGGAGAGTAATGGAATAACGGCTTTGAGGTAAGTGGTATAAGGCTCAAGGCAAAAGGCAAAACAATTCTTCGACCTTACGCCCTAAGCCTTGCGCCTTACACCTTTCATTTTTGCTTTTTCAGAGCAGGGCATGTTTTTGTGAACATGGCGGTTCTTCTTTTTGCAGTATATTGCCTGAAATGTCCTGCAACTTCCAGACCCATCCAGAGATTCACCTTTAGGCCAGGTCGCGAATTTACAGGCAAAATCACAGAATTCCATGTCCACACCTTTTATTGAAGAGTTACCTTTTCCATCGGTTCTTCGGCTGGTTGAATGCTGCCAAATTTTTGCTCATATCTCGAAATATTTTCCTGAAGGGCCTTGATAATGCGCGTGATATGGCCGGGGCTGACAATGATCCTCGCGGTTACGGTGCCGGAAGGGGGCGCAACCATAAGAAAATCCATAATAAATTCTTCTTTTGTGTGCGACACAACCATGTTATTTGAATATGCACCGCCTGCCAGCTCTTTTGGGAAGTTCACCCTGATTTCCTTTGGCTTATTTGCCATGCTCCACTCCTCTGCTTTTATATCTCTAATTGCGCAAATTTTTACCCAAAAAATAACTCTACAAAAAAATATCTGAATAAACAAATAGTTTTCACCCCATGCTGGATTTTTATGCGTAGAAAATTGCTTGACAGTTCCAATTCCATACAGTAAATTGGTTATACAATGTAGCTGTTTTGTAGCCACCTTTTTTTCCAGACAACCCTTTGCCTTACGCGGAGGAGTTTTATGGGTTCCCTTAAATGTTTCTCTCCGACTATCAGCCTTGCGGATCAGTTATGCGAGGAATTTTCCTGTTTCTATTTAAGATATAAAAAGAGAGTTTCTAAAACCGTTCTATCACTTTGTGCATAGAAAGGAGGTGAAAAGGCATAGCTGCAATGATTTTGGGGTCTTAGTAGGTTCTTATAACACCTTTAGAAAAGGAGGATGTCCCAATGAAAAAGAAGATCTTTTTGTTTTTTTTAGTTGCATTTGTTGGGGTAGCTTTTTTGACCATTGGCTCCCTCAAAGCTGAAGCTGCACCAATCAAACTCACCTTTAGCATTTTCTTTCCACCCACCCACGGACAGGCCATAGCCGCAATAGACTTTGGCAAAGAAATCGAAAAACGCACCAATGGTAAAGTGCAGATTACTTCCTTCCCTGGCGGTACACTTACAAAGGCACCTCTGTGCTATGACGGTGTGGTTAAGGGGATATCCGATATGGGTAACTCCTGTTTTGCCTATACGCGGGGTAGGTTCCCGGTTATGGCAGCTGTGGACCTTCCCATGGGGTATACGAGCGGGACCGTGGCTACCCGGGTGGCCAACGAGTTTGCAAAAACAGTAAACCCCGAGGAATTGCAGGATGTTAAGGTTCTTTATGTCCATGCACACGGCCCGGGGCTTCTCCACACCAAAAAACCGGTCAGAACCCTGGAGGATCTCAAAGGCATGAAAATCAGGGCCACAGGGCTCAGCGCCAAGGTGGTTGAGGCCCTTGGCGGTGTACCTGTAGCCATGCCCCAGGGAGGCACTTATGAGGCACTTCAGAAGGGTGTTGTGGAAGGCACCTTCAGCCCTATAGAGGTCCTCAAGGGGTGGAAACAAGGGGAGGTTATCAAATATACCACAGAATGTTTCAGTGTGGGTTACACCACTGCCATGTTTATCGTCATGAACAAGGCAAAGTGGAATGCCCTGCCAGCAGATGTGAAGAAAGTCATAGAAGACGTGAGTAACGGCTGGGTCCTTGTCCATGGCCAGACATGGGATCTAACGGATCAAGAGGGCCGGAATTTCACATTGAAACTGGGCAATGAGTTAATCCCCCTGTCTGATGCCGAAAGTGCCAGATGGCGGAACTCCGTTGAAGCGGTAATTAATGATTATATTTCGAAGACGCCCAACGGTGCTACCTACGTAAACAAGGTCCGGGAACTGATCAAGAAGTACTCAAAATAACACCAAAAGCCTCTCGGGGCTGCCCTGCGATCAGATTCAGGGTGACCCCGAGACGAAGATTATTTAACCATGAGCTTTTTTGAAAGAATTGGCAATGAGCTGGCAAGGCTGCTCTACTGGATTGCCGGGACGGCCATCATCGTCATGATGGTCTTAACCTGTGGAGACGTGATACTCCGCTTTTTTAGGAGACCGATCCCAGGCACATATGAATTGGTGTGTTTTTTGGGCGCCGTGGCAGTCGCTTTTGCCATGGCCCATACCACAGTGCAAAAGGGCCACGTGGCGGTGAGCCTGGTGGTTCGTCTTTTTCCAGCAAGAATCCAGGGGCTTGTCGAGAGTATTACCAGCACCTTCGGATTTATTTTTTTTGCCTTGATTGCATGGCAGTCCGTGCTGTACGCAAAAGATCTTTATGCCTCGGGTGAGGTTTCGCTAACCTTGCAGCTCCCCTTTTATCCATTTGTATACGGGATCGGTTTTTCAGCGGCAGCGGTTTGTCTTGTATTGCTGACAGATCTTTTTAAAAATCTGATGAAG
>CAYSLW010000270.1:0-2660 GCA_964431955.1 uncultured Candidatus Methanoperedens sp.
GGCGCATACCCCTTCTTTTGTTAAAACTTTCCCAAAGTTTTATCGGAAGGGTTATCGGGTCGCCATATACTACGGCTGAACTGATATATACGAAACGCCCGATGTCCGATTTTCTGGCTGCCTCAAGAAGGTTTAACGTTCCATTGATGTTGTTATCTGCATCATAGGTCGGGTCTTCTATCGACTTATTGACACTCGTCTGGGCTGCTGTATGAATTATTGTATTCGCCTTACTGGCAAGCTCATTAACTATTTTTAGGTTGCGTATGTCTCCTTTTATTATCTTAATATTTGAAGGAAATTTAATATTATTTAAACTGTTAGAAAAGTTATCCAGAATAGTAATTTCGTTAGTTTCTGAAAGCCGCTCTGCTAAATATGAACCTGCCTGCCCCAATCCTCCTGTTATCAGTATCTTCATTTGTGCCACTTAGCTTAGAATATCCTTAAAGTACTTTACTATTTCTCTTCTTCTCAGCTTCTTAGCAGAACAGCAGCGCCTCTCCCTGCGCAGCAGGCGCACATGCAAAACACCGTCGGAGACGGCGCTGTTTTTGTTGAGGACGAGTCATTGTGGTCTGGGAGCGATATTGAGATTTTCAAAATTTGAATTACGAGCTGGCTTCAGGATTTAAAATCTCCAATCCCTCGTTCTTAGCAGCACGGATAAGGTTTTCATCTGAGCAAACAAATTCATCTATTCCTGGAGTCCAGCTCAGGGCAGTATATAAATGGATTGCGTCATTAATAGAAATGTGATGTTTTATTATGAACTCGATACTAAAAGTTATAAACAAAGGATTTACCGTTTCCAGAATAAGCGACCCTTTTTCGCCCAGTTCCTTAACATCCAGTAAAAATCTACCCCATACTTTTTCGAATTCTTTTGAAGTAAGGACTTTTATTCTAACCCATCTATCAAAAACTGATGCTGCCTCACCGATCATAAAAATGGATGATACTAAAACAGTATTTGAGTTAAGAGCCTCCTCAAACAAGCTATCGATAATATCCACACCTTTTTCAGATTCAGGCTTCCCGTAATGCTTAACAAAAGCAGATGTATCCATGTATCGGATCATGTAGCCTCTTCGCGCATCTTCATAACAGCTTGAGATAAACTTTCATCTAATTTTTTACTTGCCTTATTCACTATCTCCCTTACCTCATCCAGTGACCCAGCTTTTAGAGAATATCTGAAAGCTAGCTGTCTGAAAGCGTCTCTAACAATTTCTGACTGGTATTTGTAAATGCCCCTCTCTACTATAGACTTTGCCAGATCTCTAACATCGTGACGGATAACTGTTTCCAATTATAACACCTCCTTGAACCAATACTATTTCTCTATCATTTTTCATCAAAATCATTAACTCCCTATTTAGATTTAAATCTATGTTTCTGCCAGCATTGACTCAAAAACAACCTGCTGGGAGCGAAGCGAACAGCAGCGCCTCCTCCCTGCGCAGCAGGCGCACATGCAAAACACCGTCGGAGACGGCGCTGTTTTTATTGAGATTGAAGCAGGCGTTACTGTGCACAGAGGTATTGTCAATGGCACTGGAAGAGATCCACATCCCCCCTCAGCAAGTGAAGTCTTAAATTCGGTGGTTTCAGATTCCCCGGCTTTAATGGTCTCCACCATATTCATCAAGGCATCCTCATTAGCGATACAATGCTCTGCCGCTGCACTTCTCCTATGCCCATTATGCGCGAGAAAATAGCATTTGAGTTAAACATGATTCTGGTAGAATAATTCTTCTGGCGCGCTCAATAAATTCTACTTGTAACTATGTTTTTTTTTGAATTCAGCCACCATCATCCCTGCCCTCAGCAAACTCTCAAACATCCCTGCATCGCTCCAGAACCCTTCAAGCACAGAGTAAGACATTGCACCCTGCCTGATATACTCATTGTTCACATCCGTGATCTCAAGGTCTCCGCGTCCTGATGGTTTAAGAGTAGAGATAATTTCGAACACGTCATCATCATACAGGTACAGCCCCGTCACAGCATAATTCTACTTTGGGTTTGCCGGCTTCTCTTCGATCGAAACAATATGATCTCCCGCAATCTCTGCCACTCCGAACCGATTTGCGTCAGGAACTTCCTTCAAAAAGACGTGTGCGCCCGACTCAAACGGCTGGACGGCTTCGCGCACACTATCCTGGAAGATATTATCCCCCAGGATCACAGCAACATCATCGTCATCTGCAAAATCCTCAATATACACAAAATCCCTTGTCTGGTTTCCATCCCCCAAGATAACAGGATTCCGGTCATTCCTTATCCTTTCAATGAACTTCGTAATCACTCCTGAATAAGAACTCTCTGGATTCTGCCGGGGGCTGAAAATATTGAAAGGGCGTAAACAAACCGTCGGAAGCTCGTAGAGATTGTAGTAAAGCCTCGCATATTTCTCGCCTGTAAGTTTGCTCAATCCGTAAGGTGAAAGTGGGTTGGTGGGATGTTCTTCATTGATAGGCAGAATTTCAGGCTTTCCATACACTGCGGCTGAACTGATATATATAAAACGCTCGATGTCTGATTTTCTGGCAGCCTCAAGAAGGTTTAACGTTCCGTTGATATTGTTATCTGCATCATAGACCGGGTCTTCTATCGACTTATTGACACTCGTCTGGGCTGCTGTATGAATTATTGTA
>CAYSLW010000271.1:0-2648 GCA_964431955.1 uncultured Candidatus Methanoperedens sp.
GGATCTTCGTGCATCGGATTCTGCAATAGGGACTATTGCCCATATTATTTTGCCTAAAGTAGCCATTTTTACGGGCATAATTCGGCCTTCATATTTTGAAATATTCACACCCGGACGTTTTTTGCACCCTATCGAGTATATTGGCCCATAGTTTCCTATCTTAAAACCACACCATGAGCAGGTAGTCAAAACCTGTTTGATTGTTGGCTTTTTCCTTATTAGTTTCATCCCGTTATGCTCTACTCTAAAGATTTTATAACATCTGGCTTTTCTTTCTTGAGTGGTAACGCTTCTTAGCCTTTTTCCATTCCTCTATATTCTTTACTTTCGCCATGATTAATAATTGCCCTCAATTGCCCTTAGAAACTTTTTTTTTAACTTTTCGCCCCACTCAGATTTTTGAATTATATCTTTAATTTTATTTAGCTCTTCATCTTTGGCGTGAATAGTAACTTCTGACAAATTTCTCAAGAAGTCATCAATAAATAATTTCTTTCTGAAAATATTTTTATGCTTTGATATGTCTTGAAGGATTAGCCGATATAAATCAATAGAATTTGTATTTTTAGTTAAATCAAAGAAGTTTTCAATAACAACAAGCCAAAACTGCAAATAACCAGTGAAACGTATTGGGGATGTCGTATGTGATTGTAAATACCGCCCGTAACCGCGCCTTTTCGGGCGAGTTTGTAGTAGTAGACCTGGCCTGCACCGACGCAAAAGGCCAGCGAGCCGACAGTGGCCAGCGCCGCGCCAATCACATTGTGAAAATTCACTAGAACAGAAGAAGTCTCAACGACGATATGGGGTAGAAACACGGTGCTCAGCCATGCCAGGGCAGGGTTGTCATTTACGAAGTTCAACCCCGGTCCATATATAGAGTAAAAATAAATCGCGAATGGGCTGGCCATATAGAAAAACTCGAATGCAATTAGCATATAAAAAATGGCAACGGCCCAAAACGTCCTTTTCGTGGCTGTATTCTTTTTAGTTTGTGTCGACATTTTTACTTCTTTAATAGAAGCTAACGAACTCACCTGCACCAGTGCGGACCCGCACGCTGGGTGGTGTGGGGGCCGGGGGAGAAAAACCCCCGGCTACCCGATTAGAGCGTCTTTTCCTCATGCCGTGAGTTTCTTTGCGATCTTTGCTACGTGCTCGCCTTGGTATCGCGCTCCTGCCAGCTCATTGTCAGTCGGCAATCGACTGCCGTCAGCACCTGCGATTGTTGATGCCCCATACGGCGAACAGCCACTAATCTGGTCCGTCAGCATTTGTCCTTGAAACGCATAAGGCAAGCCAACAACCACCATGCCGTGATGCAGTAAAGTAATATGGAAAGTCAAAATCGTTGATTCCTGGCCCCCGTGCTGGGTGTTTGAGCTTGTGATAACGCTTCCCGCTTTCCCGACCAACGCTCCGTTCATCCATAGCTGTCCCGTCGCATCAAGGAACTGTCGCATCTGGCCGCACATATTGCCAAAGCGGGTCGGTGTTCCAAAGATGATTGCATCAGCTTTGCCCAGCTCATCTACGGTGCATACAGGCACATCGGCCTGCTGTTTCTGAGCTTCAATCGCACCCATCTTTTCTAACACAGCTTCGGGCAGGGTCTCTGGAACTCGGCGCAGTACGGCTTCCACATTCGCTACCGACCGTGCTCCTTCAGCGGCTGCTTCTGCCAGCTTATATACGTGTCCATACATCGAATAGTAAACGACCAATACCTTCATGAGAAACCTCCTTCCTCGCGCTCTATATGAGCAATTATGTGACATGCCGTTTCTGCATCAGGCACCTCCAAGCTCTGGGTGGATTTGGACGATTAGATCCGAAATGGCTAGATGTAAGTGAAAGAACCTTAAAATAAGGCTCTACTGCCAAGACTATATCTCCTGCAGTCCGTTGGGGTGGACCAGGACATTGGCGATGCTCATCAGCGTTGCCAACGATTGTTAGCCACAGGCCAGCTTCTTCCAAATGAGTAGCGGCATTTTGTGCAAACCTTATTCGATCATCTTCAGAACTGAATGAGTGAAAACAGCCTCTGTCAAATACAAAACCAAAAGGAGCACCTTCAATTTTGTTCTTAAGAAAATCAACAAGCATGAAATCGCATTCAACGTTTGCTTTAGAAGCTTTTTCTTTTGCCTTCTCTATAGCAATGTCCGAAGTGTCACTACCAATAACCTGAAAGCTGTTCTGGGCAAGCCATATGGAATTGTCTCCGGTTCCACAGCCAATATCTAAAACTTTGCAGCTCAGAATAGGTTTTTTGGTCACAACTTCGATAAGATTGAAATCTGGCTGGCCGACGTCCCAAGGAGTATCCCCTGATTTGTATCTTTCTCTGTAACGCTCTTCGACTGTCATCTGATTACACCTTATAGAAATGTCATATAACCTCCATGTATCTGTCTATATCTGCTTTTCCTCGAATTATTATCTGCTTCTTCATGCTTTGTTAAACTGCGCTAACGTAGAAGTCACCGGCCTGAAAAGCCAAGATGAAATTGGCAAATGCGAAGTTTTATACAAAATGATGTTAATGCGAAAAACGCCACGGCTTTTCCGGTCAGGTGTACTAGCTTGTTATGCCCTTTATTCTTCTATACCTATGCCTACCAGCTTCTACAACAACAAATGCT
>CAYSLW010000272.1:0-2641 GCA_964431955.1 uncultured Candidatus Methanoperedens sp.
GGTAAGTGACCTTAGGGGTTCTGAAACGATCCTTGTGGTTGAGGATGATGACTTGCTTCGGAATATGACACGATATGTTCTCCATGGGTATGGATACAAAGTATTAGAGGCTGCAAGCGGTGAGAAGGCCTTGCAAATCAGCAAGCTGTACACAGAGCCAATTCAACTACTTTTTACCGATGTGATAATGTTCAAAATTAGCGGTCGCGATTTGGCAGAACTTATTGAATCCTATAGACCGGAGATAAAGGTACTTTATATGTCCGGTTATACAGAAAACACCGTTGTCCAACATGGCGTTTTGAAAAAAGATGTTGAGTTCATCGAGAAGCCTTTTTCACCAAAAGACTTAGCGCGGAAGGTGCGCGAAGTTCTGAATGCACCCAAAAATGATTAAATTCTGACCGTTTTTTCTCCATTCAGCTTTTTCAAAACCAGCGCACTTTCGATTACCATCCATATTTCAAGGAAAAACACCGCTATCCCGATACAGAACAGCAGCCAGTTTGAAGTGATAAGGAATTTATTAAGATTTATAAGCATAGCCCATCCGGTTATGAACAGCATGAATACCATGGGAATCATGGTATAACTGATTTGTATTTTTTTACGGGCAAGGTACACAGTTATTACTAACAGCGCCAGTCCTGCCAGAAGCTGATTAACCGATCCAAAAAGAGGCCAAAGAATAAGTGCTCCCTTGCCACTGCCATTGTAAAATGCAAGAGCAAGCGCGCTTCCAACTGCAATAATAGTAGCTGGATGTTTTTTGGAAAAAGCCGGTATTTTCCATGCCAGGCTTAATTCAGAGATTATATAGCGCTGTAATCTGGTGGCGGTGTCAAGACTGGTTGCGGCAAAAGAAACAACGAAAACACCCATTATTGTTATTGTCAGATCATATGGAATGCCGATTTTTTCAATCATGTTAGCTGAACCGGTCACAAATGCACCTATTTTTGATCCTATTCCGGCAGCGGCGGTCCAGCTTGAGTAATGCTGAGCAAAGGCGGCAGCGCCGACAAATGTTTCCCCTCCTTTGCTTATACCTATTGCTAATCCTGCACCACATGAAATAAGGACAAGAACGGCAAGCATACCCTCCAAGAGCATAGCTCCAAAACCGATTGAAAGTGAGTTGGTTTCATTTTCACATTGTTTTGATGAAGTGCCCGAGGAAACCAGAGAATGGAAGCCGGATATTGCGCCGCATGCAACTACAACAAAAATCATTGGGAGAATAGGCGGCGCTCCCTGAGGCATAAGATTAACAGCAGGTGCTACTATAACTGGTCTTGTAATCATTATACCGATAGCGAGCAGGACCATTGCAATGATTAACTGGTGAGAGTTAATGTAATCGCGAGGTTGCAGCAGGGTCTGGACCGGCAGTATGGATGCAATATATGCATAAATAAGCAATACCACTACCCACAAGGCTACCGGGCTTAGGCCAAAGAGGGCCGGCATCTCAACAGGGAAATGGGTACCTATAATCATGGTAAGATACATAAGTGTTACGGCGATTATGCTCATTGGGAGAGGAGAGGAGCCTTTTTTGTAAATCATGTGTCCAAGCCAGACGGCGATGGGGATCTGAAGCCAGACGGGAATTACAGACTGGGGATACATGTTGAAAACAAGTGCTATTACAACTCCGAAGATAGCGACAACTATTAAGAGTTCTAAGAAGATTATTAGTAAAAAAAGAGTTCGCACTCTTTGATTGATAACATCTGAGGAAATATCGCCGATACTGCGCCCCTGATTGCGCAGGGAGATTACAAGAGCTCCTAAATCATGCACAGCCCCCATAAAAATAGAGCCTAAGAGTATCCATATCAATGCAGGCACCCAGCCCCAGATAATAGCAATTGCGGGCCCCACGATCGGGCCTGTACCTGCAATAGAAGTAAAATGATGCCCAAAGAGGATTTGTTTCTTGGAGGGAACAAAATCAGCATTATCCTGAAACTCTCTGCTTGGACAAAGTGTTTCAGGATTAAGTTTGAAAATTTTTCGCCCTAAAAACTTACCGTAAGTATGATAGGCTATTATATACAAAGCCGCCACGCCGGCGGCCAAAAAGAGTGAGTTCATAACTTTTCTTATATCCTGATACTATTTAATATCCTTACAATCCGGTTACTCGAATATTTGAGCCATTTGAAACGGTTTTAAACCGGGTTGAGTCACCAATTATGCGGCCAAAAATATTGACCGGGCTGTAAGCACGAGGTTTTTCATCCCTGCTTACCGGTGTCGGGCCAAAGAAAATACAGAAAGCCGGGCCGGAAGGCCAGTAGCCGAGTTCTCCAACTTCAACATCGGCTCTGGCATCATTCTCCAGGTCAAGTTCCAGTGGTATATCAAAATATATTTCGTCTCCCCAGATATTGACAGCACCTTCAAGAGGAAGGGCTTCAAATATTTTTTCAGCAGTGTATGTTTCGTTTAATTCAGCCGTAATTGATAAGTCTTCAACTGAAATAATAATTTTCTGCAATTATTTTTCTCCTTATAGCTGCTTATGGATTGCCGGCAAGTTCGCTAACTACCCGGCTGATACCTTCAACTACTCTGGCCGTTCGGTCATAGTCAATTTTGTCAGGAGTATCTTCCATGGTATGATATTGCTCGT
>CAYSLW010000273.1:0-2628 GCA_964431955.1 uncultured Candidatus Methanoperedens sp.
TTGTGAAATTGTTGTAGAAAATCTTATATAACATGTCTAACCTCATTATATATGTGGCTCGAAAGCTTGATGTACCTTTCGGACTTTAATAGTTTCAAATGGCACAACATGCCCTAACCGTAAGTGCAACTCCCCATTCATCGCTTCAGGTATGGGAAGATTTCTTCAAGCGTTATTACTGGGAGAACATACTTGAGCTTGCCAAGGATTACCCCGAAAAACGCACTCTATTTATCCAATTTCCTGACCTTGAGCGGTTCGATATGGAGCTTGCGCGCGAATTGCTTGAACATCCCGACCCCGCGCTAAAACATGCAAACGAGGCGCTCAATGCAATTGACCTGCCTGCAGATGTTATTTTTACCAGCACTCATGTTCGGATTATCAAGCTTCCTGAACGCATCCAGATAAGGGAACTCCGAAGTGCAGACATCAACAGGTTCATAGCAGTATCAGGTCTTATCAGGAAAGCCACAGAGGTAAGACCCAAGATTATCACTGCCGCTTTTAAATGCCAGAGATGCGGACATGTTACGTTAGTGCCGCAGTTTGCCGGAAAATTCGTTGAGCCGTTTGAGTGCGAAAGCGAGGATTGCGGGCGTAAAGGGCCGTTTAAACTAATACACGAAGAATCAGAATTTATCGATGCGCAGAAGCTGCGGACGCAGGAATCACCCGACGAACTCCGCGGAGGAGAGCAGCCACAGACGCTGGATGTGGATGTTGACGACGACCTTGCAGGAATAGTATCGCCTGGTGACAGAGTAGTAATTTCAGGGATATTGCGCTCGTATCAGAGAAGCACCCCGTATGGTAAGAGCACATACTTTGACTTAGTGCTTGACGGGATATCCATCGAGATAGAGGACAAGGAGTTTGAAGACATCGAGATATTAAAAGAGGATGTAGAAAAGATACTATCCCTCGGGAAAGACCCCGGGGTTTACGACAAGATAATCTACTCGATAGCGCCTTCGATTTATGGTTATGAGGAAGTTAAGGAAGCCATGGCGCTGCAGCTTTTTTCAGGCATCCCTAAAACCTTACCCGATGGGACTCGTATTCGAGGAGATATACACGTCCTTCTTGTGGGCGACCCGGGTGTGGCGAAATCGCAGCTGCTTCGCTATGCCGTAAAGCTTGCGCCTCGCGGCATTTACACAAGCGGCAAAAGCTCGACCTCGGCGGGTCTTACAGCTACCGCTGTCAAAGACGAGTTCGGGGAAGGGAGGTGGACGCTTGAAGCCGGGGCTCTTGTGCTGGCAGACATGGGTCTTGCCTGCGTGGACGAACTTGATAAGATGGAAGCCGATGACCGAAGTTCCATGCACGAGGCTATGGAGCAGCAGACAATAAGCATAGCAAAAGCAGGCATCATGGCGACATTGAAATCCCGCTGTGCCCTGCTCGGCGCTGCAAATCCAAAGTTTGGCAGGTTCGACAGGTACGAACCTATCGCAAAGCAGATCAATATGCCTCCAACTCTTTTGTCGCGTTTTGACCTGATATTCATTCTGACAGACGAACCTTCAGTCAGCAGGGATACAGCAATTGCTGAACATATCCTGAAAGCCCATTATGCAGGAGAGCTTGCTGTGAGAAGAAAGAACATCCTTAACTCAGGCATAACTCCTGAAGATATAACAAGAGCTATGGAGTCCATCCAGCCTGTTATAGATTCAGAAATGCTTCGAAAATATATAGCTTATACAAAGAGGAATATCTTTCCCATTATCCAGGATGATGCCAGGAAGCAATTGATTGATTTCTATCTCGGCTTGCGAAAAATGGGAGAAGACCCCAGTTCTCCAGTGCCTGTAACAGCTCGCCAGCTTGAAGCCCTTATCCGTCTTGCTGAAGCCAGCGCACGCGTGCGTTTGAGCAGCGTCATAACCACGGAGGATACCGCCCGTGTCATTCGAATCGTGATGGCTTCGCTTAAGCAGGTCATGACAGACCCCGAGACGGGGAAACTGGATTCAGACATCATCAACGTGGGGATGGGGAAGAGCCAGCGCGATAAGGTTAAGACATTGAAAGAGATTATCAGGGAGCTTCAGGAAGAATATAAGAGCGCAGTACCATTGGAAGATATTATATCAAAGGCAGAAGAATCAGGCATCAAGAAAGATACCGTTGAAGATATGATACAAAAATTAAAACAAGTTGGAGAAATACTTGAAGCAAGCAACAACAAGTTCAGGGTAATTTAAATATGTATATGAAAAAATACGATACGGAAGGGAAGCTCATCGTAGCGGTCTGCGACAAGAATATTATAGGAAAAAAATTCATGGAAGGCGAGCTGGTTCTTAAACTCGAAGAAGGCTTCTATAAGGGCGATGAAGTTTGCGAAGAAGAAGTAAAAGAAGCCCTCTCCTGTGCCACAATCGCAAACATTGCAGGCAAAAGGTCGATAGCCTGTGCGGTTGAATGCGGCTGCATCGACCCCGATACCGTTATATTTATAGAAGGCATCCCCCATGCCCAGATGGTGCAGATATGAAAAACTTTAAGAAAGTTTTATCAAAAACTGTTGCGTCAGTTTACACCGCGCACACGTATGGCTTCGCCATACGTAAACCTTTAAGAAAGGTTTATCAAACGAGGGGTATGCAAAGCATACCC
>CAYSLW010000274.1:0-2627 GCA_964431955.1 uncultured Candidatus Methanoperedens sp.
ATCGGGGTACGAGAACATCAGAATTAATTTTACAATTGCAGTAGGATTATTCCTTATTGAGTACTGTAATTTAGAAAAAGAATAGCACAAATTTCTGTATGTGTACGTTGTAGTTTCCCCTATTCCCAATTTAGACGAACTTATCGCGTTAGAAATTGATCCGTACTTCGCGGTTAACATTTTTTCCGTTCCCTTACATCCAGCTCGTAACAGGAAATCACCCATTTTTGAACCATTATCTATTGTTTTTATTACCTCATTATCCAACATGTTTTGCGGATTTTTCAGTTTTTGACACCCTGCCGCTATCGCTTGAGAAACAGGATCCTCCCGCAGTTCTTCCGCTGCTGCTTGCACTACTTGTGTTGATATCAAAAGAGCTGGCAGACATATAATTACAAGTATCCGCATTGCTTTCTTAAACATTGCCCGCCTCCTTCTTGCTGCCTTTCCTCTTCCTGATATATATTACTACTCCAGCTATCAATCCTATTCCTGCTACAACGGCAATAGGAATTACAGGAATAGGAGAACCATGGACTGTTACTGTCTGGACGTCTTTGTCTTTGTTCTTAATTAATTCTTCAAATTTTTTTGCAGTCTCCCAATCACTGGGAAAGCCGGAAATATTACTTTGTTTTTTCTGGGAATCGTATCCAGCAAGGACTGTAATATATCTATCTTTCACATTCGTAATGTTGAGAAATATTTTAAGCTCCTTGGTGTCGGCTAACCACTTTACAAAAGCAAGCTCTTTATTTTTCTCGTATAATTTCAATGCTGTCTGGTTTGGCTTCATGAGTATTTTTAGTTGCTCCATGTGCTTTGAAAACTCTGCGTTGATTCTTTCCAGTTCAATTTCCAACACCTTATTATTACTATAAAGCAGTTCCGATACAATACTATTAGCAGCAGAATACCTCTCCTTTGCATCCTCAATCGCTGGGAATTCTGTTAATCCGATATATTTGGTCATGATAAGGTCTCTATTATCATTATTGAGCTTTTCATCAACAACGACATCCTCTATCCTATCTGCATTTCTCGCAAAGAAAAAACTCTCGACTAACGGCTGTATAGTTCCGTTCATATACGCCTGCATCGCATATTCCGCCGCCGCCCAGTACCGGCCGATCGGCTCGCGATATCCTCCATTACGATTAGCAAATCTCATATCCCCTAACCACTTCACAAACACAAGCGTATAATCTACAGAGACTTTCTTCCCCATTGTTTTTGTTTGAGACATCGAACGCTTTTTTGTGAATGCCCGCTCTTTATTCCCTGTTACGCCTGCTGATGGGCCATATCCAATTTCATCTGGACTCCCAGCTTTGGCGCCTGACTCTCCAGATTTTTTGGACGTTATAGATTTTTCAAATACCTGCTCAATCTTTTTTTCTGCTGCCTCGAAATCTTCTATTGATATAGGGATGCCCTCAACACCTGTAAGATTTAAATCTCCCATGCCCGACCAATACACCTTCAGTCTGCCCTGTGCTGCTTCACATGAATCATTGACGCAATGAAGAGACCAGCTGCCAGCCATGGCAATTCCTGGTATTAAAAGAAAAATTAAAACAAAAAATATTCTTCTCACCTTATCCTCCTTTTTTTAGGGGCTGCCCGGGCAGCCCCTTTATAGTTGTTAGTTTTTCCGGATCGCAAAATCCCATTCACCATTTTTCAGCGGACAGCGCACTTTCAGCGCTACAATTTCCTTTGCCCACTCGCCAGTTACATCCTTCTCACACCCCCCACAATCCACTACAGTATTTTTTGCAAAGGCTTTATAGATGTTTTCTACTGTGAATTTCGAAAAATCTACACCCCTGTAAAAAAGTGTGTAAGTGATTTGTCTCGGGATCAGTCCAAAAAGTTTTTTCCGGTAAAAAGTGACCACGCAGGTAGAAGTCCCCGCCTCTACCTCTCCTGTTTTGGTCTTGCCGTCAATCCCGCCTAAATATTCGGACAGCATATTTTTCTGCTCATCAGTCAGCGCCGGCGCCGTATCCGCTGCCGCCGCTGCCCCTGTCGGCCCTGCTACCGCATCCGCCGCTGCCTCTGTCGGTCCTGCCTCTGTGCTTGCATAGGCGCTAATAGCAATAACCATAAATAGGATTATACCAATTACGATCATTGCTATAAAGTCAAACTTAATCTCTGCCCTCTCCATTCTACTATTCTGAGTCTCTGCCATTTTTATCTCCTTATTTTTCCTTTTTATGTTTGTTACAATATTACTGCAGGATGCAGTCCACCGCAGACTTTTAGTCTGCCCGGGTCCAACGGGCTGTGTCCTGCTACTCCTGCAGCTCCTCACCTTAAATCACCACCTCCTTTCAGTTACATGATAATGTCAATATTGCTGCCAGGTATCCTGCCTCTACGCCTGTCACTGCCCCAGTTATAGCCCCAGCTATAAGTAAACCAACACTGTCGTGCATACTCGCCAGCTGAGCTGCGACCTCGACAGGGCTCAAACAGAAAATCGCGCTTAACATGCTCTCACTCACCTCCTTCTAAGTTAATCAGAATATACTGCATTCCATCCGAGAGCTTCATATACCCACAATTAAGGCATAATCCCCAACCGCTTTTAATAGGCCTGCCCTTCAACTCCTCCT
>CAYSLW010000275.1:0-2617 GCA_964431955.1 uncultured Candidatus Methanoperedens sp.
CGGGTATGGTGCGCCATACCCGAACACGCCCTCCCGAGGCGTGACTCGGGAAGGGGATATTTTATATCCCCTATACGTCATAAAGGGGCGTAACCCTTTATGAAAGTCAGCTTCTCCTCCCTTGTCCTCGTAAACAACCCATTTGACTGGGCTTACGATTTAGAAGAATTCGGCTTCTCGGGCTGGGAAGTGGTGAGCGAAGGCAAACAGCAATTGAATGAAGAAACGCTTTCAGAAATAAAAAACGTCGTAGAAACCACGAATCTTATCATAACGCTTCATCTCCCCTTCTCTGACCTCAATGTTGCCAGCTTGAACCACCCGATCTGGAAGGAAACGATTCGGCAGATGACCAAATGCATCGAGAGAGCCTCGGATTTTATAGAGCTTGCTGTAGTCCATCCCGGTCATCTCTCGCCTCTCGGGATGCAGTTGCCTGATATGGCATGGCGGCAGAATATCGAGGGCTTGCGTGCAATCTGCGATTTTGCGGACGATTTCGGCATTAAAATCGGTGTCGAGAACATGGTGAACATGCAGCATGTATTTGGAAAGCAGCCAGGTGAGATTCTCGGGATGATTGAATCTCTGGAGAGGGAGAACGTGGGATTGGCGCTTGATTTGGGACACGCCAATACAAACGGCAATGTTTTTGAATTCCTTTCGGATTTGAGTAAAGTAGTGCATGTGCATCTTCATGATAACAAGGGGAAAAGCGATGAACATCTGGAACTTGGCAAAGGCAATATTAATTGGAAAGAGGTAATCAAGAAATTCAAGGGTTATAATGGCAGGTTCGTTGCCGAGGCAAGGACAGTCGGGGAAGGGCGGGCGAGTCTGGAATATTTGAAGGGTATTGGATAAACACTATATCGTCAATAAATCGTTGGATTTTGGATAAATTCGAGACTTTTTATTATCGTCTGGGTTGAAAAAACCACAGAGAGCACAGAGGACACAGAGAAAAGCGGCTACTCTCTGTGCTCTCTGTGTCCTCTGTGGTTTTAAACTATTTCCTGGGAAATGATGTTACAGGATAAACAAAATAATACCCTACCTAAGCCTTATATACAATTTAACCTATTATTAATTAAGTTCGCAGGAGGGTAAATGAACATCGTTCCATCTTATATTCCCAATCTGGATGATATCCTTGAGGGGGGCTTCAATAAGCCCTCTGTGGTACTCTTTGCTGGTACAGCAGGCAGCGGGAAAACCACATTCGCTGCCCAATCCCTGTTCAATGCAGCCAGAACAGGCGAGACATGCCTGTTCATTTCTACGCTCTCAGAGCCTCCAGCGATGATTAACAGCTATATGTCGCGGTTCTCCTTCTTTGACCAGACGCTGTATGAGACAAATAAGATGAACATCTTCAGCATAAGCGAGGCTTTAGTGAAACAGGGACCTTCTGCCATCTTAGAATTCATGAATAAAAAAATCTCCATGCTGAAGCCTTCAAGGATTGCTATCGACCCTCTTACAGCGCTTGGCGACATTCTCAAATCCAGCGGGAATCCCGCAGAGGTGGACGAGAAGCGAGGCTTCTATTTTGATTTATTCACTTCCATGAAAAGCTGGAACACCTTGGTGATAGCAACAGGCGAATTCGTACTCGAAGACCTTCGCAAAAGCGTGATCGGTTATCTTGCAGACGGAATAATATACCTCTCCGAGGAAGCTGCTGGGAGCGGGGAGAGAAATCTCACCATCCTGAAAATGCGGGGACAGAGATACATCTCTGGAAAGCATTCCTTTGATATAAGGGATAAGGGCATAGTAGTCTTTCCTGGGCTTAAACCCCATGCATGGGTTGAGAAACCAGCCTCGACTATTAAGGTGAGCACAGGCATCTTGGGACTTGACAAGATGCTGAAGGGAGGAGTACACAAGGACGATGTCTTATTGATTTCAGGAACCACAGGTACGGGTAAAACCACATTCGGTCTCCATTTTATCTGCGAAGGGTTAAAGACCGGGGAGAACGCGCTGATAATCTCCCTCGAAGAGCGCCCCTCCAAGCTCATAAGAAACGCAAAAACATTCGGGTTAGACCTTGAACCGTATATAAACAAAAAAATGCTGGAAGTTCGCTATGTGTCCCCTGTCTCATATCGCCCTGACGAAGAAGCACATATCTTGAAGGGAAAAATTAAAGAGAACAATGTCAGGCGCCTTTTATTCGACGGCATAGAAAACATCGAGACTGCGATTCCAAACGATATGGAGCGCAAGAACTACATCACGGTATTGCTGGATTATTTCTCATACCTTGGCGTTACCTCATGCGTAACAAGCGAGATATCTGAGCTTTTCGGCACGGTAAAGCTGACACATGAGGCACTCTCTGGTGCTGTCGATAACATTATTCTTCTAAGACATGTGGAGATAGAAGGAAAGATACGCGGCGTTTTGAGCGTACTTAAATCGCGGGGCATCGAGCACGATACAGAGATAAGGGAGTTTGAAATCATGGAAAAAGGCATCAATGTCAAGGCGTCGATGGTAGGATATGAAAGCGTGCTCAGCGGGGCTGCACGTAAAACGCCGGCAGACATATTCAGAGAAAAGTTTGGTGAAAAGCACTCATGAAAACCTTTGAAAAAGGTTTATCAAA
>CAYSLW010000276.1:0-1729 GCA_964431955.1 uncultured Candidatus Methanoperedens sp.
ATCTCCAGAACATTAATGGAATTACTTACCGGAATAATGGAATTAAAAGCACTCCAACCCAGCCTCCAATAACGGATCTGGATTCACTGCCGTTCCTTCCCTATCACCTTCTCCCCATCCACAAATATAAGCTTCATCCCCCTCACGGCAGAAAACTTCCCTATATGGCAGTGATGACAAGCAGGGGCTGTCCCTATAACTGCATTTACTGCTCAAAACCAATCTTCGGGCGAGGCTTCAGAGCCCAGAGCCCTGAAAGAACAGTGGATGAAGTTGAATATTTAGTTGATAAATTTAAAATTAAGGAAATAACTTTCTATGACGACTCCTTTACACTCAACAAAAAAAGGATACTGCAATTAAGTAAAGAAATAAACAATCGCAATATTGACATTACGTGGTCATGCGAGACAAGGGTGGACCTGATCAATGAGGAACTGCTTAAAGCCATGAAAAAAGCTGGCTGCTATATGATTGCATACGGCATTGAAGCCGGGAACCAGATGATATTAAACAACCTGAGAAAGAAAATAACAATAGAGCAAATAAGATCCGCAATCGAACTCACACATAAATCAGGAATACAGAGCGTGGGCTACTTCATGCTCGGCTCACCGTGGGAAACGCCTGAAACAATACGGCAAACAATCGACTTCACAAAAAGCTTGAAATTGGATTTTGCGCAATTCTCTGTGATGATACCATTTCCCGGGACTGATATTTATGAATTGTACATGAAGTCAGGACATGTTACTTCCAACTGGGATGATTATATATACGCAAGCTTGAAATCTGCGAGCACGCCGGTGTTTGAAACAGGGATGCTTTCAAAAGATGAACTGCAGGCATGGAATGCAAGGGCTTATAAGGAATTCTATTTCAGGAGTTCTTATATATGGCAAAGATTAATTGGAATGAGGTCGTTTGGGGATTTTAATACTAATATTAAGGGATTTTCGATGTTTCTGGAGATGATGAGGGCTTGATTCTGCAATATTCTGAGAGGATATCGATGAATCTAAAAGAAATAATTAAGTCTGGTGAATCTGAAATCACTGAGTTTAAGACTTCACTTGCCGAGTGGAGAGATGTTGTTGAGACGGTTTCTGCATTCTCGAATAGGAATGGTGGAAGACTTATCATCGGTGTAGCTGATAATTGCGACATTATTGGAGTAGATATTGGCAAAAATACGATTGAAAAACTGATAAATCAAATCAAGCAAAATACAGACCCGGTCATATATCCCTCAATTCGTGTCGAGTGTGTAGATGAAAAACAGGTTATGATTATGGATGTTAAGGAGAATGAACAAAAACCAGTCTTCGCTTTTGGAAGAGCGTTTATGCGGGTGGGGAAATCAAATCAGAAACTTGGATCTGAAGGAATAAGGACTCTTGCTCTTGGAACCTCAAAGGTTTATTGGGATGAACGGGTTTGTGAAGCTGCGAGTTTGGAAGATATTGATGAAGAAAAAGTGAGATTATTTTTAAGGAAGGCAAAATATGAAAGGAGATTTGAGTTGGATATGGAGACTCCGGTCAGAGATTCTCTGGAAAAATTAAAATTATTCAGAGAAGGAATGCCAACTAACGCTGCTATTTTGTTATTTGGTAAAAATCCGCAACGGTTTTTCACACAATCAGAAACAAGATGTGCAAGATTTAAAGGGACAAAACCGCTGGAATTCATAGACATGAAGGTTTTTGGTGGAAATATAATTGATCAG
>CAYSLW010000276.1:1784-2602 GCA_964431955.1 uncultured Candidatus Methanoperedens sp.
AAAATAGTTGGGATGGAGAGGATCGAGACCTGGGAGTATCCAATTGAAGCGATACGAGAGTCGGTTTCAAATGCAATTTGCCACAGGAACTATGAAACTGCATCTAATGTCCAGATACGGATATTTGATGATAGAATTGAGGTTTGGGGATGTGGTCCGCTGCCAGAGCCACTGACACCAGAAAATTTGAAGAGAGAACATAAGTCAATTTTGAGGAACCCTTTGATCGGGAAATGTTTCTTCTTGATAAAATTTATTGAGCAATGGGGAACAGGGACAAACAGAATGATTGAGCAGTGTGTGGAGCATGGCTTGCCAGAACCTTTATTTGAAGAAGTTGCTGGTGATTTTGTGGTAACTTTCAGAAAATATAATATTTCAGAAGAAATACTCCATGAATTAAATGAAAGGCAGAAGAAGGCGATAGAATATCTGCTAAAATACAAAAAAATAACAAATACAGATTATCGAGAGCTTAACTTAAATATCAGTGACAGAACTGCTTTAAATGATCTCAATGAATTAGTGGATAAAGGCATTATTGCAGCAAAAGGCGAAAAAAGGTATAGATATTACATACTTCGGTAATTTCGGATAAATTTCGGATTGAAAATAATGGATGCAATTGGAAACGAATATGTTTAAGCTATTAATAAAACATGGTGATGATTGTTGATGATTGAATCTAAAGGGCAAAATCTAACAATCAGAGAAGCAAGGATAGCCATAATCCTGGGCACGCGCCCCGAAATAATCAAAATGTCCCCTATTATACGGGAGTGCGAGCAAAGAGGCATGGAGCATTTTATCCTGCATAC
>CAYSLW010000277.1:0-2593 GCA_964431955.1 uncultured Candidatus Methanoperedens sp.
ACCTCCTTCTTCGGCTTTATAAACTAATACCGTGTATTCCATTATTTCATCTCCTGCTCTACTATCATCTAAAATTATCATATTTATAATTGTCTCATGACATTAACCATTTTACTGGATAATTGAACAAGACTCTTTGACTCAGATAAATACCTCCCAAGCCCCCTTCGAGGACATGCCCCGCGCCGCCACTATCCAGAACAGTAGACCGAAGAACGCTGCGAACGCCGAGTTCATCATTATGGCGATGGGGTTTCAGTAGAGGGGATCGCGGTAGTATTGCTTTAAGGTTGTGAGCATACTGGCGCCGTGAAATTTTCAAAAATCAAATTGGAACTGAATCGGGTTCGAAAACTTTTATTTTAGTCGATATCTGATCAAAATGACTATCATATGTCACGATACAATCACAATTTTCAACATATGCACAGATTGCATGTGGAATGTCCGTTCTATCGCTCATTGAAAACATATCCTGATAGATAATTCTCTTTTCACGAGACAAAAGTTCAGTAAGTTCAATTCTATTGATATTCAGGATTTCTTTTAATAATGTAAGACCAGTCTTTCGTGCGTTTTTTTCATCTTCATACTCAAAAGGCAGCAAAAAAAGTTCATGGATTGAATAAAAAGAAATAACGATCGTTGATTCGTTCTCATTACATTTTCTGATTAGCATGTTACATTCGGAATATCTCTTTGTATCTTTATCTTTGAAATAAGTTAATGCTGCAAGGATTGTGGTATCAAGATAAAGTTTCATTTGTAATCTATATTAAGGCATTAATTTTTTCAGGATTTTCAACAACATCTGCCAGAGTTTTGGATAGGATCAATGCCAATGTCGAAATCCCCTGTTCTTCAAGTAATCTCGTGCTCTTCAATCTTGCTTTATGAACAGCTTCTACAAGTTCGATTTTTTCTTTTTTCATATTATGACGCTCAATCAATTATACTACCTTGATCTATATAGGATTATGGTGCATGCCAGCCCCCGTCAGAGAGTCGCGCCTCTCCCTGCTGCAGCAGGCGCACATGCAAAACACCGTCGGAGAGACGGCGCCATTTTTATTGAGATTGAAGCAGGCGTTACTGTGCACAGGGATATACACCTTCTGGTCGCTCGGTCTCCAGTCATCATACGAGATTTCTGAGCGCCAGCCTGTGATCTCCAGAAGACCCCGCAAACTCAAGTATGGTGTGCTCCTCCGGATTCCCGATATTCACAGGCAGCGTATAATCCGACATCATCAATCGATAAATTCCGATAAAATTCGGTACAACTCTTCCATCATTGATACGCATCCTGGTTCCGTAAGTAAAAATCCTCTGGCAAAAAACGCCCCCCCCCTTCTCCCTTGCAAGGTGGAATATGTAATCGATCTTATCTCCAAAATAGATGGGTTTTGTGTGCAGATGACTTCGTGACCTCTCTCAAGCAGCAGGTCACAGAGGTGTGAACCTGAGAATGCCGCGCCGCCTGTTACTATTGTTTTCATAGTAATCATCATGTATTGTAAGATTTTGGGACCGATCTTTTCACTTTCCATCACTCATGTTCAAATCGCCAACCGTTAGTACCTATCATTTAACTCAATACCAAGTTTCTGATTTGATTTCCCAACCCGTATAACCGCCGTGTTTTTGATACTTTTTAATTTCTTCTGGATAAATGAATACAAGTAAGGAAAATCAACCACAGAGATCACAGAGTTGTAATAGTTCTCTGTGCGCTCTGTGGTTTTTCACATCTGCGTTCATCCGCGGTTTCAAATTGCTAAGGCTCTTTATTTTCGCTGAAACATCGGCGCGATTAAAATCGGTTGATTTCCGGCGTGTCACAATGCAGCGGACGTACCCCTGGGGCGGCTATGAGGACATGGGGGCGCGCCGCCCGGGGATTTCATGAACATCTGGTTTCTTCTGCTGTAATCAAGATAGACTTTACACAGTGCAGCTGCCCTTTGAATATGATCAAGATGCTGTAAATGTTTCAAGATTGAAAACCATGGATGTTTTAATAAAGCCAGGGGAAGACCGGTCAGGCAGAGATGGTTCAAGGGTCGCCATGGGCCAAACACGCACAGGGCGTTACCTGAAAGTTATCTATGTTTTTGACCTTGAACCAAAAAGTATTTTTATTATAACAGCTTTTGATTTAATAGGCAAACCATTAATGGCACATAAGCGCAGGATGAAAAAATGAAAAGCAGATATCCAAAAGGCTGGGATGAGAATAGGGTGCGGATGGTTCTTTCTCATTATGAAGAACAAACTGAAGAAGAAGCTGCGGCAGAAGATGATGCTGCTTTCAAGAATAGAACTCAAACAGCAATGGAAGTCCCAATTCAGCTTGTTTCAACCGTGCGGGAACTTATCGCAAAACATCAGTCATCTAAGCGAAGCGAGACAGCTGCAGACAACGTATGTTAAGAACTGACCTGTGGTCATTTGCCTTATCAGTTCTTTCCAATTTTCAGAAAGCGTAATAGACACGAAATGCTTCGGAGCGAATCAAATCTTCTTCTTCGGGAGCAAGTCGGCGCATGAAATTTAATATTCAAAGAGCGATATATTTACGGCGCTTTTCACC
>CAYSLW010000278.1:0-2569 GCA_964431955.1 uncultured Candidatus Methanoperedens sp.
CCCCGCGAAGCGCTATTCCTTGACCCATTTTCCGAGCAGGCTCTCTCTCCTGCCGATGACGCAAGGCGGGGCATCGTTGTGCTTGACTGCTCGTGGGAAGAGGTGGAACGCGTATTCCCCATACTGCAAAGACACAGGCGGAAACACCGCGCCCTCCCTTATCTCCTTGCCGCCAATGCTGTGAACTTCGGCAAGCCTTTCAGGCTTAGCACAGTTGAGGCTTTTGCAGCCGCGCTTTACATACTCGGTGAGAAAGAACAGGCTGCGCTCATCCTGAACAAGTTCAAATGGGGGCACGTATTTTTGGAACTTAACCAGGAGCCTCTGGAGAGGTACTCTAAAGCAAAGGACAGCACCGAGGTTGTAAGGATACAGGGGGATTATCTGGGTTTATAAAAACATTTTTAACGTTATGTTGTAAGATTTTTCTTGCACAACCGCGCCGCCTCCCTCCAGCCGGCGCGCCCCGAATCGAAGACAGGGCGGTCTGTCGGCGCTTCCTCTTTGTTGGCAAATGGCAGACGCGGACAAATCGCTATCTTTTTCATGCAAAACATAACAATACAGGCGCTCGATGCCGATAAGCTTGCAGGCGAAGAGCATCTCAGGTTCGCCGGAGAAAAAGCAATAAACTCCTTCAAAACAGGCAAAAATATCGCAAACGACCTTGCCAAGGAGATAATGCTCTACGCAGCAGGAACCCGGCAGATAAGCAGGGCGATGAAGCTCGGAGTGCATAAGGGGAAAAATAACATCGCCCTTGTTGCAATAGGCGAGGCTCCTGAGCTATCAGCATTCAGCGAGATAGCACCTGCGCATGTGCTTCAGTACAGCGAATCCAGAAAAGAAGCGCTGATGGACATTTTCAATATCACAGAAGAGGAAATTGAAGCAGTCGGAATGGATAAAATCCCTGAGCTTGTCATGGAAAGGGTTGCGCTCGTGGATGTGATAAAATAGCCCGTTATTATGGCCGATTCACTCTTCATAACATCCATATTCGTCTGGCGAATATTGGTCATCGAAGATAAAGACATCCTCAATTCTGGAATGAAAAACCTTAGCCACATCATGCGCAAGCTTTAATGAAGGATTATATTTCCCCTGTTCTAAAAAAACAATGGTTTCCCTTCTTACGCCTACCTTTTTCGCAAGCTCTTCCTGTGTTAGATCATATCTGGCTCTCAATTCCTTAATCCTGTTTTTCATCTGCTCCCTTCTCGTATTTGCGATATGTCCAGACGTATAAAACCGAAGCGATGGCAAAAACAGGACCCATGAAAGCTACGAATAATATTTCATTTATCACTCTTAAACCGAATAGTGCTAACAGGAAACCTGTCGCGGTCAGCATGAACATGAACCCTTTCTTCGATGCCCTCAGCACATTCAGTTCCGTGCGCTCATCAATGAGTATCTCTTCATAATCCCCTTTCTTTAGCTTATGGTAATTTTTAATAAATATGAAGAGCCCGAAGATGATAAAAAACCCTGAAAGCAGTTTGCCCAGAAGGTTTTCATAATACAGCGCAAGCCAGAGGATGCCCCATAGTACAAAAAATATGCCTGTGAGACACTGGCGATGTATTATATCTCTGGTTTTCATTCCACATCACCCTTTCTTTTCAAGTACCACCGGAAGAACTCCGCAGAAAGAGTCGCCACAGCCATCGTAAAAATAAGAGCCTGTGAAGCTGCCAATCTAAAAAGATAATGATCCAGCATTAGAAGCAATAACATGAATACGAACGTAACCAGCCATGCATAAGCCAGCGCAAAAGCGCCAAGCTTTATTGTTCGCTCGTCTCTGTCCGGTCCTTCCCCGAATTTAAGATGCTTTACCGCACTTCCGATTATGATGACAAGACCAACTGCGAGAAATCCGCTTGTTAGTGGACTGTAAGCGCCTTTCCAGATTATCTCTATCGCTATACCCAGAAGCAATAGCACAAGCCCGATCGTCAGGCGGGATTTATATTCGTTCTTCATATACTTCCTCTAAAACCCGATTTCCTTCTTTATCTTCGTGTAATACAAGTGGAATGCTATTTTTGAAACTATTATGACCGCAATCAAAATCCCAAGGACTTCGAACACATCAAAAAGCATTGGGTAAAAATGCAGCACGATCGTCAGTATCCCGATTGTTGAGATTGCTGCGACTAATGTATATTCCGAGGCTAAAGATGAGATCCTTTTTGACATTTCATCAGTTTTCGTTTTCTCTTTGAATATTACTTTTCGTAAAAAATAATTTAAAACCAGTGCCATTCCAGCAGCAGCCATCATACTTACTCCAACAGTATCACCATAAAAGGATAAGATAACGGCAGAGATTCCAAAAATCGAACCCAGTATCAACCGTAACGTGTCAGCTTTTTCCATCTATACCTCCAAATGTTAGTTATATATAACATTGTTATGTAAATATAACATTTAACTATTTAAAACTTTCTTTTTTGTTAGAAATATATTACACTTATTGCCCCTCTTTCAACCACTGCGCGAATTTCATGAGCGCCCGATACCTATGGGACAGCCTGTTTTTCTCCTCTTCTCTCATCTCCCC
>CAYSLW010000279.1:0-2552 GCA_964431955.1 uncultured Candidatus Methanoperedens sp.
ATATAAATAATATATATTAAACATTTACCCCCATGATGTCAGTGGACATTAACGTATCGGAAAAATCCTTTTATGGTATTTTTTAAGGAAGTATAACTCTAAATCACCCAAAACTTTATCCTGTTCTCTCCAATCTTCCGGTATATTCTTTACAATAACCAGCAAGTCAATATCAGAATATTTGGTTGCAGTACCCCTCGCATATGAACCAAAAAGAACTATTGAAACTAAATCTGAGCTAAATTTATTTATGCACATATCTGCAAACTCTTTCAATAGATCTGCAATATATATATATTTTCAAATATTTTTTCATCAATCATCCAATCACTTCATGATCAATATATAATACGTATTAACATATAAACACAAACCTATCTTCGAATGTCATCCAGCCCCCGTTACCAGATAATCTGCTTTTTCGGATAGTTCTATTCTGACAGTATCTGAGATAGGAATATCAAAATACTCCATCACCTTAGAAACAAGATTGACAGTCTCAATGGAAACAAGAACCGAAGTATCGATGACCAACTTCACATCAATGCTTATTTTCGCCTGAGCCATCTCTTTTTTAACAGCATGTGCTAAAGTTGATCGTATCCACTCAGACATTGTTAAATTAAAACTCCTGGCAACATCGTCTATGTTTTTGAGTAAGTCTTCATGTACCTTTAAAGGTATGGTTGCGCCCAAAGTGATCACCACTATTTAACAGATATTCTCACTATATGTGGTTAGTGGCATTTGTCATAAGTTCCAAAGATGGCGGTGCTGGCGACGCTGTTGTATCGGCTGGCATCCTGCTGGTTTAATACAATACTCGGTGCATTTTACCTGAGCGTCTCATTAAAGACCGGATAGCTCTTCCTTTTTAAAGGTGAAACTGCCTTTTACACTTACTTCCTCAGGAAGCTCCCCGAATTTCGACTTTAGGATCAGGTCTGCTATTTCAGCCTCAAGCACTCTTGCTATCCCGATTATGGATGTGGTTGGTCTTGGGTTTACATCCACTACATACGGCTTATCCCCAAGCACCATATCCACGCCAGCATATCCCCGGCATCCCAGCACTTTTACTGTTTTTATTGCAACATCAATAATCTCCTCATTCCTGCCGCAGTAATATGGTACTATCCCGCCTTTATAGGATATGTTATCGTTTATTTCAATCAACTGTTTGTTAACCGTGAGGGGAAGCTGTGTTTTTCCTGTTATAAGGCTTGCGCTCAAGTGCTCTCCTTCGATATACCTGGTGGCGATGAAACCTTCCTTTAACGTTCCGCTCCTGCTTCTATATATTCCTTCGGAAGCGCAGCCGAACCTGGGTTTTATCACAAAATCGCCATTGTAATCTCCGCTTTCAATGGTATCGGGTACAGGGAGCTTTTCTTTCTCAAGCGCGCGGGTACATTTGAGTTTATCTGCACACAGGCGCACCGAATCTGAGGGACATCCGAGGTTTTCCGTGTTTTCTTCCACAATCTCTGTCAGGTCGCCCAGTGTCTCATCAGGCGCAATGACAAGGGCAGCATCACACTTTTTTGATAAATTTTCCAGAGTTCCCTCGAATTCTGCCGTCCTCACAGCCTTCCCCGCACCAAGCTCTATGCCTGCTGTCGGATAGAAGACCTCATGACCGCATGAAACAAAGCTCTTCACAAGAGCGCCCAGCATCGCCCGTCCTTCAAGCATGAATTCATCCACGCCTGCGCCCACCGCGTATTCAGCGACCAGTATTTTCATAAATTTCTCCGTGTCTCAGTGCCTGGTATGAAAAACTCAATTTTCATGTTCATTTATGAACCACAGTTCATAGCCGACTCTGTGGTTCAAAAGTTTGAAATACCACTCCTTTTCGCTGAAGATGCACCCGCAGTATTTTTGCATGTAAAGCCCGAGAGCTTTCGCAATTTCGCGTGATTTCCTGTATCCTTCCCTGAAATCCTTATAATAGAACTCGATGCCGAATTCATCCGCGATTTTTTCCCCTACTTTTGCAAGGATTTCATGTTTCTGGTAGGGCGAGATGAGCAGGGTGGTCGTGAAAGCGTCAAATCCCAATTGAGCAGCGGTTTTGGCTGCTTCGCCAAGCCTGTATGTATAGCAGTATTCACATCTCTCATCGGCTGCCATTGAGCCGCGAAGATAGTTCTCCATGTCATAGTTTTTATAAATCACTTTTGTTGCTTTTATTTCAGCATACTTTTCAAGGGATTCCAGCCTGTTTTTATATTCAAGATAAGGATGTATATTCGGGTTATAAAAAAGACCCACTACGTCATGCCCTTCCTCAAGCAGTCGTTTATGGGGGTATGTGAAGCATGGGGCGCAGCAGACGTGGACGAGAATTTGCATGAGAGTAATAATATTCGTCTTGTATTAATTGTTATGCAAGTGGTATAAAGTGGTGTGATAGAACTATCATAACATAGGACTCGGATGCTCCGGCAGAGTCGGATATCGCGGGTTTTTCATTAGTGTTTTCAAATAGCAGGTGGATAAATACTCTGTCCCTGCCCGAAATAAGAGTCATATATGTGCTGATAGAC
>CAYSLW010000280.1:0-2532 GCA_964431955.1 uncultured Candidatus Methanoperedens sp.
GGTCTTCAATGCTGCGGGGAACGCTTGGAAGAGCTGCCTGGTGAAAGACATAATCTAGATCCTTCATTCCATTTTGAAGCAGATTGTAATCCGTAATGCTTCCTTTTATGAATTTCACGTTTTTTCTTTTCACCAGTTCTTTTATATTTTCTATTTTACCGGTTGAAAGGTCATCAATTATTGTAACTTCGTTATTATCTGCAAGCTTTTCTGCCAGATGAGAACCAATGAAACCGGCAGCTCCCGTTACCATCACTTTCTTGTTTTTCATTTTCTGGCCTTTTGCGTCATAGGAATATTTAAAGCATTTTTATATACGGATTCACCTGGTTTTTGCCAGTGGTTCTTGTCTGACATGCATCTTTGGTTCCTTAAGGATTATGATATCTTTACTATTTTATTATTTAAGATGGCAGTGATTGATTTAAAAGTTGTGGATGTGGATTTATGGATGCGAGGTTGCTTGGGGTGCAGACTGGCGCCAGGACTGTGAAATTATAATAATTCAGTTTATGCAACCGGTGATATTATGTTAAACCCCGCCATCGGCGGCGCGTCCCGGGGGGTCTGGGGTCGCAACCCCAGCGCTATAAAGCTGAAGTAGACCGAAAGTGTTAATAGTACGCTCGTCTGCGGTTATTTTGCACTGTGTGGTAGCATCGGCTTTTTATGGAGCGCCAGGACTGTTGAAACATGCTTATACTGTAATTTCCCGCCCCCCCTTATACTGAACCCTGCGCCGCCTCTTCTCGAATGAAAAACCTAAGCCCCCAGATACCGCGCCGTGTACATGATATAGAAAAACCCCAGCCCCATGCTGATAATCTGGGCGATGAATAAAACGAGGGTGTTCTTGGCGATACGGCGGACGGTGTTCAAATGTGGTTGCTCCTGGGTATTGATATGTTTTTTAAAATGTTTTTCACCTTAATTTCCTGAGGATTCTGATTTCCTGAATTATTTTCTGGTTTAGATGGCAGTGATTGATTTAAAAGTTATGGATGCGGTTTTCTGCGATGGAGGTTGCATGGGATCAGTTTGGCGCACCGGGAGGGATGATAAAAAATCCGTGTGCATCCGTTGTATCCGTGCCATCCGAGTTCGATTTTTGATTGCACCTGTTCCTTTTTGCAGGGAGGTTACATGGGGTTCGTATCGTGCGCCGGGACTTTGTAAGTATATACTTAATGTTAAACCCCGCCAGCGGCGGCGCTGCCGTGGGTCTGGGGTCGCAACCCCAGCGCCGTTAAGATATTATTGACCGAAAGTGTTAATAGTACGCTCATCTGCGGTTTTTTTCTATTTATATGCCAAGAGGTTGCATCGGTTTACTATCGGCGCCGATGGTGTTCAAAAGTAATGAGAGGTTGCGTGGGGTTAATTCGGTGTGCAGGATTACTATTTCGAAATTTTATTGTAGAAAGGCAGTTATGAAATACTGCTTTTTCATTGCCCAGAGATGAAATTTTATAAACTAAACTTTTTTGACCTTTTATAAACTCTTTTCCTCAAATCAACATCAAAAAAAATCACAAGTTTTTCAGATTCTTCTATTTTATATATTATGCGATATTTTCCAACCCTCTCTTTCCAGTATCCTTTTAAATTACCTTCCAGATTTATTCCTGAATAAGGGTCTTTTAAAAGTTTATCAACTTTTTTAATAATTCTTTCTTTTATATGTGCATCAAGTTTTTTCTCTTGTTTCAGAAAGATGTTCAAAAAACGTGCTTTGTACATTTTCACTTTAATACAGCTTCAATTTCATCAGGCTCAGCATCAATATAATTACCTTTTTTTAATTCATCCTCCCCTTTATTTAGCCTTTTCAATGTTTCAGTATCCATAAGCACCTCAAGCGTTTCAAGTATATGATCTATTTTTTCATGCACAACATATATTTCCTCAATCATTTTTCTAGGTATTTGAACGGTATCTGATTCCATAACAGTGAAATATATTTGTATAATATATATGCTTTCGCTTACAAAAGAGCATTCTTGTTTTGATTAACTTCTTCTTCACGCTCATTATCCCTTGCTTCCACTCTGAGCTATTGAAGCATGCTTATACTGTAATTCCCGCCCCCCCTCTTTATACTGAATCCTGCGCCGCCCCACCTCGAATGAAAAAACCCAGCCCCATGCTGATCATCTGGGCGAGAAGTAAAACCAGCGTGTTCTTCGCTATCTGATGGTGCTTAACTAATCTTGCTCCCAACTATAGTTTTGCTTTTTCCTGCCATTCCCCGCCCCCCACCCCTCTATACACAAACCCCAGCCCTCTCACCCTTTCAGCCTGCTCTAAAATAGTCCAGCCGAAGTGCTGGACACGCCCGAAAGATTCGTGACTCTGGTCAAACACCCGCCTTCCATCAATCACAATCAGCGTGCGCATGCGCTCCTTCACCCTCCGCAGGTCAACCTAAAATAGTCCAGCCGAAGTGCTGGACACGCCCTCCAGAGGCGTGACTCTGGTCCCTGAACTCCCTGTGGGCGGTCATCAGCACAAGGGCATCCGCGCCTTCATGAG
>CAYSLW010000281.1:0-2530 GCA_964431955.1 uncultured Candidatus Methanoperedens sp.
GGGAATGCTGTCTGTATTTGTGATTTGCATGTTCATTGCCCTCCTAAAACCACATCGTTCCGTCCGCTTCAAGCACCAGATCGTTGAGCGTTGCAGCACCCACAATCTCAGCCGCGAAAATAAAATCGCCCCTCGCAAGATTTATGAGCTGTGTGCTCTGCTCGCACACCATGAGTTTCACTCCTGCTTTTGCGGTCTGGGCAAGAATAAAAGGCGAATACAGGCGCTCTGGTGTATCGATTCCACGTGTCTGGACGTAGAGTAGAGATGGCATAATTATTCTCCCATTAACCTATTATAAGTCATAATAGATACACTTTTCCATTTATCATTTATGATATCCTTATTCTGCTATCAATGACCGATATCTTCTGCTGCAATTCCTGTCTTTTTAATTCAATATTATGTTTAAGAGATGCAAGATGGTTTTTTGAGGATTCAAGTTCATTTTCCAGAGCAGTAAGTCTCTCATGCAGATCGCCTATTCCTTTGTTCAGATATGCTTCTTCATGAGCTACGTTCAGTCTTGATAGTTCATCCTTTTTTCCTTCAATATCCAGAACAAGAGCCTTGTATTTTTTTTTAGATGATCCAAGTGATGATGCGGCAAGCCATGTTTGTTCCAGGATTCTATCGGTTTTTTCGGGCGTCAGGTTGAGGATACCGCTTTCAACGATGTTCTGGAATTCAACAAAGAAATCAGGAGAGACGTTTATGGGGTCGGATAAGCACAAATTTAAACTTTCCCGGCTTTCAGGCTTTAATGTATATCGCCCGCTATCGCTCAACTGCTTGAGCCTGCCCAGAGCTTTATTCAAAGGAGAAACAATACCCCTGATTTCGGATTCTTTTTTTACGGCATTGTTTTCAAGCAAAATAAGGTCATCTTTGTAATTTGTATATTGTTTCCATGGTTCGCTATCCCTGAGCAGGGCGAGAGCAAGTTGTTTCTCTTCAATCTCTTTTTTCAAGAGAACAATTTTTTCTTCGTTTTCTTTTATTGCCTTCTCCTTGCTTTCAATATCATAAGTTGTATTTTTAATATTCTGTATCAAGCCTTTGGCATTAAAAAGTGCATCCAGCACTTTTTTTTGGTTGTTTATGGGTTCTATAAGCTGGTTCAGAAGCCTTCCAAGTGCATTCACATCTGCGATTACCTTTTTTGAATCTTCAAGAAACACAAGTTTGGTGTACAGATAGCTCTTCATCATGTTTTCAAGGCATACGGTCATGGTCTGGACAGCGTTTTCGTGAAAAGCCACGATAGTTTTTATATCCGCAGCCTGCGGGATAGTTATATTCTCCAGAAGCATCCTGACCTGCCGGATCATGTTATCCCTGTTGCTTGTGGCGATTTTCACCATTTTGAGATGAAATCTTCCTTCGGGCACCGCTTCTTCAAGTGAAGCCGTGCTTTCTTTTGTCTCACGAAGTGCCTCCTCGATATCAGAATATACGGAAGAGGCATGTCTGTCGATTCCTTCGGATATTTTCCTCGACTTTGCAGCAAGCCATTCCGGAAGCTCCTCGAACTTTATTTGAGGCGAAGATTCCTCCTTTTTTCCAAAGAGCCTGTCAATCCAGTTCAATTCGAATCCTTCATATCCCCGCTGAAATAGCTGTCGTATGCGCCCATGTCAAAATGCCCGTGCCCGCTCAGGTTAAAGAGGATGGTCTTTATCTCACCGCTCTTCCTGCATTCCAGCGCTTTATCTATTGCGCATTTAATGGCATGTGCGGATTCGGGCGCCGGGACTATGCCCTCGCTTCGTGTAAAGGTTACAGCAGCCTCAAATACCTCTGTCTGGCGCCACAGTGCATAGATATCACGAACTTCGTCGGGGATTGGTATGAACCTGTCATGGCTGACCTCCTGCCTGATGAGTTCCATGGGGAAAATGGGCGAAAGGTCTTTGGGACCTATGGGCTCTTTCGTTGCAGGATTCAGTGGGGGAGAAAGGGGTGCGGGCATATCGGGAAGGATGTTGTACCATTTCTTCGGTATGTCATTCTCATCTAAAATGATCTTTGTCTGTTGCATGGGAAAACCTCAGGAGATATATTTAACGTGGGGGTATATCAAGATTGATGAAAAACTACGTATTGGGTTTTATCAATAAGTCATGAACAATGCATAAAAATGGTTAGACCTCTATCTTTTAATCAGTCTCTCTCTTATTAAGTAAATACTGATAGCCAGTACCGACAGGCTAAAAAGCGCCTCGAAAATGGGCTGGTATCTGTAATTAAACCAAGTTGATATGAGCCTGTTGATTGCAGAGTAAAAACCGAATACGGAAATTAATGCGAATAACATGGCTATCAGGAAAATTCCCAGATAAAAATAATTCTCCATCTTTTCTCGGTCTACCATTTTATAACCTCCTTCTTAAAGTAAACACAACTAATAGCGCTGAAATTGCCGCCAGTATTTCAAATCCCGGTTCCTTGGGTATTCCGGCGTATGCAGGTGCGGGAGTTGCCGCTGGAATTACTCCGGCTGTTCCTGCTTCACGCACGAACTTGGAAA
>CAYSLW010000282.1:0-2529 GCA_964431955.1 uncultured Candidatus Methanoperedens sp.
GCCATTTACTTCATACATATATAAGCCAGGTTCACCGTCTATGGATATCACGAATTCTTTATCACGCACTTCCCTTACCTCCACCCCTCCGACCTTTTTTAAAGCCTCAAGGATACTTGATCCCTTTGGCACATTAACTTCGCAGGTATCAGCAAGCTCGTTGAGCATATTCTCCATATTTTCTATTTTGCTTTTCAGCACATGTGTTTTGCCGAATTTCTTTCTCTGGATTAATCCGGCAGTTTCTAATATCTTAACATGCCTTGCCACAACAGGATTTGAAAGATTTAGCTCTCTTGCAAGTCCTGAGATGTGCATTTCTTTTTTCGCCAGTGTTTTAAGCATTTTTAAGCGAGTTGTGCTGCTCAATGCTTTGAATAAATCATTGCTCATATAGGTAACAATTGTTGCTTAAAAAGATAAGTACTTTTCCTTTTGTGCTGTTACAAGGTTGGAGAATAATATGTCTAAAACAATAGCTATTACTGCAATAATACTGTTTAGTCTGGCAGCGATTTTGGTTCAAAATGTACAAGCGTACCCGATTAATGTTACCGATGATTTTGGCAACAATGTGACAATCACCAATTCAACAAGAATTGTCTCTCTTGCCCCAAGCAATACTGAGATACTGTTTGAGGTTGGTGCAGGAAGCAGGGTTGTGGGAGTAACAGACTATTGCGATTACCCTCCCGAAGTCAAAGTACGAAATATTACCAGCATTGGTAAATATTCCCCTGTCAATGTCGAAAACGTAGTAAATCAGAGTCCTAACCTTGTTCTTGCCGCTTATGGCAATGGGGTAGACCAAATTAATAACCTGCGAGCTCAATGTATTAGTCTAAACTGCTCAGTAGTTGCCCTTAATCCAAAGAATACAGAGGATATAATTCGGAACATAAGGCTCGTGGGAAATATTACAGAAAATGATGATAATGCTTCTACGATTGAAAAAAATATGAGGCGAGATATCAAAAATATCACAGATGTTACAAATAATCTCTCAGAAAATCAAAAACCTAAGGTACTCTACATTGTCTGGGACGACCCTTTGTATGCTGCAGGTAATGGCACGTATGCTGACGACCTTATCAAAAAGGCTGGGGGAATAAATATTGTTGAGTCAGACGGATGGCCTGTCATGAGCCTTGAGAGCGTAATTGCTAAGAATCCGCAGATAATAATAACCTCAGGCATGGGAGCAGGCGGCGAAGCTATGAGAGGCAGGATAATAAATAATACTGTGCTTGCTCATACAGATGCGGTCAGAGCTAATAGAGTATATGCGGTAGCTGATCCAAACATAATCGAGCGTCCAGGACCAAGAATTACAAAAGGATTACAAGAATTATATAAATACAGAACTAGATATATCATCGCAATCTGGGGCAATAGCAGGACAAATGATAAGTCCACGAGCATTACGATAAACAAGTTAGAGACCGTGCGCTTCAATGCTACAGCAAATCAGATCGTAACATGGAGATGGTATGTTAACGGTATAGATCAGAACAATAGCTTTGACAACTATAGCTATAACTTTGCTTCAGCAGGTACTTACACTGTCAGGGTGAATGCTTCCAATGGAACTTCAGATGCAATAACCTGGAATATTAATGTTCAAGCAAGCAGCGCAGGGTCTGGTAGCGGCAGTAGCGGCGTTGTTACCTCAGAACCGCATGAAAATATAGTCAAGGCTGAAAGACATGAGAAGAACCTTATTTACAACAGCCCTGTTACCTTTACGTTTTCTGCACCTGAGCATGGCATATACGAGATATCAGTTACAGGCAAAGCGAACGAAAATGATGTAGTTATGAGGATTGAAGCTCTCAAAGGCACATCAAAAAGTGCAGCAATCTCACCGGCAGGAATTGTATATAAGAACCTGAATATCTTAGCCGGAACCGAGAAGATAAAAGAAGCAATCATCAAATTCAAAGTTGAGAACTCATGGCTTACCCGCAACAACCTTGCAGGAAGCGATGTAAAGATGGCGAAATGGGACGGCAGCAAATGGAATGCACTTGAAACCATGGAAAAGAATAAAGATAACACGCACACATACTTTGAAGCGAAAACCGACGGCTTTTCAAGCTTTGCTATAATAGCTATGCCAGCACCGACTTCAACGCCTGTGCAGACAGTGATTGCGGCGCCAGCCATGCCTGCTGAAGGTACTTCAACGTATCCTACAGAAACTCCAAAACCAACTCCGGCATCTCCAGGGTTTGAATCTATCCTCGCAATTGTTTTGATATTACTGGCAGCTTATCTGGGAAAGAGATTATGAGTTCTTATGAACTACATTGCCTCATGGAGCGGCGGTAAGGATAGCTGCTTTGCCTGTTATAAGGCAATTCTCAGTGGATATGATATTTCTTATCTCGTAAATTTCATCTCAAGAGAATATAAACGGGTAAGTTTTCACGGAACAGAGGCTAAATTAATTCAATTGCAATCAGAGGCAATTAGTATCCCTCTATTGCAAAAGGAAACTACATGGAACGGATATGAAAATGAATTCAA
>CAYSLW010000283.1:0-2487 GCA_964431955.1 uncultured Candidatus Methanoperedens sp.
GACACTTAAACCACGGCTAAAAGGCTCTGTGACTTTTGTTTTAACTGATAACGATGGGATATCAAAAAGGCATGTTGAGAAAACACCGGCCAGAGACGGCATCTATATTCCCAGGTTGACGTTTTCGCATTCCGGTATATGGAACGTGTCTTTGAATATTGCGGTTGAAGGAAAAGAATACGTTGTCAAATTGCCCGCCATAAAGGTTTACAAATCACAGGCTGAAGTTGACCTCACTCCATGTCCTGAAGAAGTCGCCGGTATTAGCTTTCTCAAGGAACAACAGTGGAAAATGACTTTTGCGACCGAGGTTGCACAGCAAAGAGAGATACACTCACAGACTGTCCTGGCAGTACCGGAATCAGCAATAGTTGATGAAAATGGAAAGCCTGTAGCATTTGTACAATCGGCCGGTGAGACATTTGAGAAGCGTTACCTGAAACTGGGACAGAAAGAGCATGGTTTTATACAAGTGCTATCTGGTCTGTCCGAAGGTGAGTATGTAACGACAAAAGGCGCCTATGCCATTATGGAAGCTGAACACGAATTGCATCATGATGAGTCGATTGTGCAACTTTCCGAAGAGGATGTGAGGAGATTCGGTATTGAGGTTGGTAGGGCCGGCTCGGGAGAATTTGAAGTTTATTTAAGCGTTCCTGGAGAAATCACAATCAATACCGACCGTATGGCTCATATTGTTCCACATGTTCCAGGCATTGTGCGAGAAGTAAAAAAGAAATTGGGGGACCCCGTAAAGAAAGGGGAAGTCATGGCTGTTATGGAGAGCCGAGATTTAGCAGATGCCAAGACTGCTTACTTAGCATCAATTGAACGTTTTGAGTTGGCCAACACAATTTTTAAGCGTGAGGATAAGCTCTGGAAGGAAAAAATCTCTTCTAAGCAGGAATATCTCGATGCGAAAAAGACTTTTGCCGAAGCTAAAATTGAGATGCGCAGTGCTGAGCAAAAACTCCGTGCATTAGGTTTTAACGCCGAATATCTTGAGAAGCTGCCCTCAGAGCCGGCGGAGCTACTTACAACATTTAAAATTGCGGCCCCGTTCAATGGCACGGTTATACAGAAGCATATCAGTTTAGGAGAAGTTGTCAAAGATGACGCGGATATTTTTGTTGTTGCCGATCTGGATACTGTCTGGGTTGACCTTCGAGTTCATCAAAAAGACGTAGGTCTTATAAGGAAAGGTCAAAAGGTGATAATTTCAGCCAAATCAAGTGTGCCTGAAACTAAAGGGGTAATTGGTTATGTTGCTCCGGTCATCGATGAGAAAACACGAACGGCACTTGCAAGGGTGGTGCTGGACAATGCTTCAGGTCTGCTCAGGCCGGGAACATTTGTAACTGCCGACGTCTTGGTAAAAAAACTTAATGCCGAAGTGGTAGTTGCTAAAAGCATACTCCAGGATGTGGATGACAAGACCTGTATTTTTATTAAGAATGAGTATGGCTTCGAACCTCGGCCCGTAACTATTGGGTGGTCTAATGATGAGTATGTCGAGATTATCGAGGGTCTCAGACCCGGTGAAACAATAGTGACCAAAAACAGTTTTCGTCTTAAAGCAGAACTCGAGAAATCGGCAGCTGGCGGCCACGCCGGCCACGGCCATGCTCATTAGGACTATCGGAGGTAGCACAATATGATTACAAAAATAACTCAGTTTTCACTTAAAAATAAATTGTTAATAGTTTTGGGTTTTGTCGGCGTCTGTATAGCAGGAATATTTTCTCTTTCACAATTGCCTATTGATGCGTTTCCCGACATCAGCCCTAATCTGGTGCAGGTCTTTGCTGAGCTTGAAGGTATGGCGGCTGAGGAAGTGGAGCAGTTCGTTACGCGTCCTGTTGAGGTGGCGATGAGGGGCATTCCAGGTGTCAAGAAAATACGTTCAATATCATCACTAGGACTTTCTACGATAAATATTTACTTTGAAGACGAAGTAGACATTTACCTGGCTCGACAGCTTGTTGTAGAGAGGCTCAAAGAAGCTGAAGAAGGTATCCCAGAGGGTCTGAATATGCCGCACGGTCTGGAAATGGGTCCCATAGCTAGTGGAATGGGTAAAATCCTGGCTTACTATGTAGAGGGATACGGCTACAGTACTACCGACCTGCGCACATTTCAGGATTGGATTATCAAACGTGACATTCAGACAGTATCAGGCGTTGCTAAAGTTATAAGTCAAGGGGGGCATGTCCGTCAATACCAGATAAAAGTACATCCTGACCGGCTTCTCGAATACGATTTGACATTAGACGATGTTATTGAGGCTGTCCAGAAAAACAACTTAAACCTCGGAGCTGGTATTATAGAAAAAGGAGCCGAAGAACTGATCGTTCGAAGCCTGGGATTAGTAGAAACAGTCAACGATATTGAAAATATCGTCTTATATGCCCGCAAGAGTAGTCCCGTTTACGTAAAGGATGTTGCCACCGTGGAATTTGGTAATGCATTTCGGCGCGGAGTGGCTTT
>CAYSLW010000284.1:0-2484 GCA_964431955.1 uncultured Candidatus Methanoperedens sp.
GCGACCTGCCGATATGGGGATTCCTTGAACCTATGCACTGGATGAACCCGATGTACTTTGGTGCCTTTCCATCCGAAGGTCTGAGGACATGTCCCTGCGTAGGACCGCTCGCACTCAGGATGCGCTCAAACTGCATGGAAGTTATCACATCAGGATGGGTGGGCTTATATTGTTTAAGCAGTAAAGGATCAAAAGGCGTGAAACCTGTCGCCATGATTATCGAGCCCACATCAAGCTCGATTTCCCTGTCCTTCTGGTCGTAATTTACCGCCCCTGCCGCACATACCTTCTTGCATATCCCGCATTTCTCTTTCGTCAGGTAAAGGCAGCGTTCTGCATCGATTGTCATTACTCTGGGGACTGCCTGGGGGAAAGCAAGGTATATTGCCTTCCGTTTCGATAATCCTGCATTATACTCATCAGGCGTTTTGATAGGACATTTCTCTACGCAGAGCCCGCAGCCTGTACATTTGTCCTCCTCCACATAGCGGGCTTTTTTCAACAGCTTAAGCTTGAAATTCCCTTCTGTTCCGCTTACCGAAATAACATGGCTGTAAAGTATGAGATCTATATTGGGATGCCTGCTGGCTTCAACCAGCTTCGGGGATATGATGCACATGGCGCAGTCCAGAGTGGGAAAGGTCTTGTCAAGCTGCGCCATCCTTCCTCCAATCGTTGTTTTTGAATCGATTAGATATACCTTGAAACCACCGTCAGCAAGATCCAGGGCTGATTGTATGCCTGCAATACCTGCGCCAATAACCGCAACAGCACCAACTTTTCCCATTATTTACCTCCAGCCTTTACCTCTACAAGCTGTGGCATCCTGGTTTTGACCCCGGTTACCAGTTCAACGATTTTATCAGTGGGCACCATGTTTTTGTCCAGACCAAGTTTCTTTGGAGCAATTCCCAGAGCAAGTCCCATTAGCTGGGTGAAATAAAGCACCGGCAATCCGAGAGTAACGTTGTACAGTGATTCTATTTTACTTTGATAGGCATCCAGGTTTGTTGAGCAGAGCGGACATGTTACTGCAACGCAGTTGGCTCCAACATCTCTTGCAGTCTCCAGTATCTTTTTTGTAAGCTGAAATGCCAGCTCTTCATCACTCACTACCAGCGAGGCGCCGCAGCACTTGACCTTCATTGGAAAAGGCAAAACTTCTGCTCCCAGGGCTTTTAAAAGATTATCCAGGGACTGCGGATCCTCCTGGTCATCGAATTTAGCGACCTCAGCGGGTCTGACTATCAGGCAGCCGTAGTAGGGAACTACTTTCAATCCCTTCAAAGGTCTTGTAACATTTTTTGCTACTGTTTCAAGACCGAATTCGTTTACGATTATATCGAGAAGATGCCTTACCTCTGCAGTACCGCCATAGGGGGTATCCATTACATCGTTTACTTTTTTCATGAGATCTGCGTTGTCTTTAAGTAACTTATTTGCCTTGGCAAGATTATGGAAGCATGCGTTGCAGGGAGCGACGAGTTTTAAGTTCTTTCTCTCAGCGAGCGCCAGATTTCTGGCAGGCAAGGCTACCGAGAGGAAATAATTGTAAGAGAAAGCCCCCAGCGCACCGCAGCAGTTCCAGTCTTCCAGTTCCTCAAGTTCGATGCCGAGCTTCTCGCACACTGCTTTTGTGGACATGTCGTATTCCTTGGTCGAGGCGTGAAGAGTGCAGCCCGGATAATATGAATACTTCATTTTACCCCCGCCTTCTCAAATATGTGTTTTACCTGCTTTTTCCCTTTTATTTTTTCGGGGAGGATGGGTATCTTGCCCTTCATGAACATATCAAGTCCCATATCGAATTGCTTCATCAACTCCTTGACACCTTTCGTCTTTAATTTATACATGGCAAAAACCATGGCTTCAGAAACCCTGCCATTATCTTTGATGGAATCTATGAACATCTTATCAAAAATCGGCTTGGTGGTTTTTATCTTTATATTTCCCTTCAACGCCTCTCGCACTGCCATGTTTTTCAGGGCATACAGTACTTCTGTTATCCTCACATCCTGAGGGCACCGTGCAAAGCAGGTATAGCAGGAAACGCATTTCCAGAAACTCTCATTCTCAATAAGTTCTTTTGTCATGCCCAGGATCCCCATCCTTATGATCTTCCGCGGGTTAAAGGTGGGGTCGACTTCAGCAACAGGACACCCGCAAGCGCATCCAGTGCAGTTGAAGCAGTACTCCAGATTTTCACCGCCCAGCTCCTTTGAGAGCTGATATTTAAAATTCGGGTCGAGATTTTTTGCTTTAATCATTTTTCCTCCAGCTGGCGTGCAAGATAAACCGTGAGGTCTACGATATCAATATCGTATTTCTTAGCTGCCTCCTTCTCATTCTTCAGGCAGTTGAGATGAGCAAGACACTTGGTGCAGGTTGTAATCATTGTTTTAGCGCCCGTAGCCTGCGCCTCGTCCAGGCGCAAAACTCGCAGGGCTTTGGTCTGCTCGTTGCAGTTCATAAAAGAACTCACCC
>CAYSLW010000285.1:0-2459 GCA_964431955.1 uncultured Candidatus Methanoperedens sp.
AGCAAAGGCAATGAAAAATTCTTGATTATTATTCAATTCCGGATAAAATATTTGTTTTTATGTAAAAGCTCACCACGGAACGACACGGAGTTTCACTGAAAATTATAAACAATGAATTAGGGAGCTCTTTAATCCATCGAGTACTCACTGGTATGGAATTATACCTAAAAAAGCATTAGAGGAGAGTTGGTCATGGCAGGAGAGAATTTTGGAGATATATTTACACATGATATTTTGAAAAAGCTGTTTCCTGGGGAGAGGGCAGACCTGTTTTTTGATGCCCTTTTTGGAGATGTTAATGAAGGAGCATATGATATAAGCCTGGTATTCAATGGACACAACGACGGTAAACTGCAATTTGAATTGCAACTAAGACCACGGCCAGGCAAATGTCTATCATGTAATCTAACTTATGGCCTGCCTCAGGTTTTCTCTCGTCATCCGGCTATTAATTTGAACGGGCTGTTTAAGGAAATAAACGATATGGTCAATGGGCATGTTAGGTGCACGGATTGGAAGCTGGGAAGAACTAAAGAAGTTTCCAGCGATCTGCACGTTATTCCATTAATTATTTTTTTAGATGTATGAATAAATATAGATGACTTCGTAAAAAGTGAATTTTTGTTTCTACAAAATACTTAATGCTAATATATACATATTTTTTACTATGAAATCTAATTTGTTCATAAATAGTCAAATAATTTGATTTAAATACAAAGAAAGATATATAAATGCCACTATGATTAGGAAAGCAAATATAAAGGATATAAAAGCGATTCATTGTTTTCTTCAGGACTACGGCAAAAAAGGCGAGCTTCTTCCACGCCCCCTGAGTGAACTTTATGATCATCTAAGGGATTTTTCTGTGTATGTGGATAATAATGAAGGTGAAGAAAGGGTATTAGGCTGCTGTGCCTTGCAGTTCTGCTGGGAGGATCTTGCAGAAATACGATCCCTGGCAGTACATCCTGACTATTTGGGGAAGAAAATTGGTTCAGAACTAGCTGAGGTGGCTCTTGCCGAGGCAAAATCTTTTAATATAAAAAAAGTATTTACACTTACCTACCGACCGGAATTTTTCGAGAAATACGGTTTTGTAAAAATACCCAGATCAGACCTTCCTCTCAAGATATGGGGAGATTGTTTCCTGTGTGTTAAGTTCCCAGACTGCGATGAGATAGCAATGATGAAAGAATTATAGTTTGATTAAGTATAGATTATGTTAAATGGAAGTGGAGGATATTTCCAAACACCTGGTTTTGGAATTATATGTTGAGCGCCGACTGTCAGCCAGTATAGATCGGGATTAAGTTCATGAAGTTTGCCATCATCAGGCGGTCTCGAATGGCTTGTATAGAAATAGGTTGCCTGAAATATGCAAACACCCTCATTTCCTTTGCGTGCAACCATATAATTCTTCTTGAAAGTGCTTAGCGTAAGGCTGTTTGCCTCTGAAATCTGGTGTAATTCTTCGTCTGTAAACTTCATAAGAATTGACCTTGATACTCCTCTTTCGGAAATTCGCATCAAAGCTCTGGATTCGCTGCTTCCTACATACACGGTAGTAATACATGGAATTCTTCTCAAATACTGGGCCGCAACAATTGCAGCAGTTCTTCTGCCGCCGGCGGTAACATGAAGGCCGTAGTATTCGAAGAATTTTTTTTGTATATCCTCTGCATACTTATCTCCCTTTTCATACAGATCTTTTGATATATAGCGAAGGCTTTGGGCAAGATTTTCGGCTGCATCTGCAATCGGCCAGTCTATTTTTACATGAAAATGAGAAACATTGTAGCGGTCTCTTTTCTTAATACCCGCAGTTCTTTGAATAAGAAGGGCATAATCGACTGGAAGAAGGATTTTAATGAAGTCATAAAAATGAACGGAGTCTATGTATTTTTGATTTCTGTCAAAGTCGTCTGAAAGTCGAAGTGTTTTAGAATGGAGAAGATTTGTCTTAGTGGTCTTGTTTACATCGAAAAACCTTATATACTTTTTGTGAACAGCGGGAATTGTATCTTCAAGAAAAATTACCAGGAAAGTATTCTGGCATTCATATTCCACGTCAGGAATGCGGGCACGGGGTTTAAGCTCACGCTTTTCAACAAAAGGGTATGGGATATTTTTGCTTAGGAAGTTTTTGTAGGAATCTATCAGCGCATAACTGAGCATGAATTGGTCCAGATCGTCTCTTAATAGTTCGTAAAAGGAACGTCTTAATTTGTTTGCCTGACTGAGTTCTTCCCTTACACTCCAGAATGCCAATTTTTCTCCTTCCCTGATGCTCTTCTGACTTCTGAGAACTGGGGTCTTATTATCATTGTTTTAGCTAATCGTCAATGGTTAGGGCTTATCGGTTCCATTAAATTTTTCTATCCATCTATATAAATTTTCTTTATAACGAAAAGCTATAAATATTAATACAATACATATGCCAAGAATAAGCGCAAACATTT
>CAYSLW010000286.1:0-2457 GCA_964431955.1 uncultured Candidatus Methanoperedens sp.
GCGATTTTAAGTTTCTGATTCTACGATTTTGATTTCTTCATCTGTTAAATCATACAGTTTATATACGAGTTGATCGATCTGCCTGTCCGTCGATTCGATTTGCCGTTTCAACATCTCTGTTGTCTGGGGAACCTTGGATTCGGCGAGTTTTTTGTTTAACCCCAACATCTGATCGACAAGGCTGACAATCTGGTCGTGTCGGGCGACGTCGGCGGAATCGTCGAAGTTGATGATGCGGATGGGGAGTTTATTTAAATCTGACACAAGCACTTTTGGAAACAACCCTTTCTGGGCCTTGGGATTACGCTTGTGATGATACCATGTAATTAAAAACGAATTTAAAATCCCAAGCAAATAGTATGCATGGGGTTGATCTTTCTCGATTTTAATCGGGATAACATCTCGACTGTGATAAAGCGCATTGTTACTGAAGGCAGCAACAATTCGTTTTTCCTTTCCTCCAGTAATCTCTTGAACTAAAATTCGACTTCCCTTGAAGTTCTCGGGATCTCGTTGAGCAGCAAGCCACGGCCCATACTTAATCCAGCGTTCCCCGCTAACTCGTATACTATACCGCCCTAAATCACGCCCAATAATCTCAGGTTTCCAGTCGTCGTTTATTTTTTCTTTTGAATGATATGGTTTCGCCTTTACAGTCTCGCTGTTATGAGGGCCTCCATTAGGTGCGATTCCTTTTCCAGTCTCGTATGGGTTATAACCCGAACAAGGTCTAGCAAACTCACGTAACCCATTTGAAATTTCTGTTATTTTTTTCAAAATTTTCCGGTCTGCTTCGGCTTCAAAAATTGCAATGTAATATCCCTGCTCGATAAAATATTTTTGGTCATACAATCGCGTTTCCTTTGGTGATTTTTTAAAGCCGAGTGATTCGTAAATATTTACCAATGTCCGTTTTGGATCGGTCTTCTGAATTATCGAAATCAAGGTGTTCACTTGCGCTCCCGAAAAAACCAATTCTGGTAACCATGTGATTTCTCTAATCCAATAATTTGACAGAATCAGACTTCGTAGAGACTTGGCAGAGGGTATTGTAAGCCAAGTGACCGGAACAATAAAACCATGTAAACCACCTGTCTTCAGCAATTGTAGGGTTTTCTCATAGAACAAAAAATAGTGCTCAAAACTACCCTGAGATGAAACCAAATTCTTCTTGAAATATAATTTCAGGTCTTCGGAGTGAATTTGATGGAAACCATACGGCGGATTGCCTATCACCGCGTCAAACCCGCCTTCCTTCATGATCTCCGCGAATTCGGCATTCCAGTCAAAGGCATTGACTCGATAGATTTCTTCTTCGTCAAAGACACTCATCTGCCGATGGTCGTAGAAATCCGCCCCGATCAGGGAGTTCCCACATTTGATGTTGTTCGACAGGTCCGGCAGAACCCGCTCCTGAAACAGGCTCATTTGCTTGCCGATGCTCTGTTTGTCCTCCCCTTCCAGCACCTTGAGCAACAGGGACAGCTTTGTCACCTCCACCGCCTGATGATCGATGTCCACGCCGTAAATGTTGTTCAACAGGATTCGCTTGCGCTCGTCGGTGGTTAACCGCCATCCCCCTTTCTGGAAACGGTAGATGCGGGGCGTTTTGCCTTTTGACCAGTTTTCCGGGCCGTCGTTGATGTATCCATCCCGATGCCAGTCTAGCAAAAACTGATAAGCGCCGATCAGAAACGAACCCGAACCGCAGGCCGGGTCCAATATCTTCAGGTGACTCACGCCGCCCCTGGGGCCGGGTTTTTTGCCCTCCACCAGCTTGCCCACGGTGTTTTTAACGATATAGTCCACTATGTAGTCCGGCGTGTAGTAAACCCCGCCCGCTTTGCGGACTTCCGGTTTTTCCTCGATTTTCGCCTGGTGACCGGCAGTGAGGCGAATGACCTTGCCCAGAAATTTTTCATAGACTCGCCCGAGGATATCGGCCGACAGAACGGAAAACTCGTAAGGGCTTTCCGGGTAATATAGGTTGTTGAAAATATCCTTTAGCGGCTTGTCATCAATCTGCAGGAAGGGCGTCAGGTTGTCGCAATTTTCGCGGCCTTTTTCTTTTCTGAAATGAAACAACCCGGAATTGTATTTTTCGTCCGCTTTATTGAAAAGATGGAACAACCGTTTGTAAACATTCTCCCCGTTTCGCAGCGCCATTAATCCGCCGTAAGCTTCCATGCCCCGATCCTCGCAGATACGGAGAAACACGATCCGGTCGATGGTCTGCTGAACGGCGAAGTTCAATTCCCGTTGGGAAAGGTTCGGATTGCGCAGGGCGATGTTTCTGGCCAGGAGTTCCCGCCAGCGTTCAATCTCCTGCAGGAATGCAGCATCGACCTCCATCGTGCCTTTCTTGATTTTATTGGACTCGATGTATTTGTCGAAGGAGCCTTTCAGGATCGCATCCCGGGAAAAGATGCCGGCGATTTCTTCCCACCGGTCCGCATA
>CAYSLW010000287.1:0-2456 GCA_964431955.1 uncultured Candidatus Methanoperedens sp.
CTGCCCGAAGGGCGGCGCATCCGGGGGTCTGGGGCATAGCCACAGCGCTGATGATAATGTCTTATGAAAAACTTTAAGAAAGTTTTATCAAAAACCTTTGAAAAAGGTTTATCAAACGACGGGTATGGCACGCCATACCCGGACACGCCCTCCCGAGGCGTGACTCGGGAAGGGTATGCTCTGCATACCCTATACGTCATAAAGGGGCGTAACCCTTTATGAATACGCTTACGGTGTCATGAGCTGGTGGGACTATGGTCATATCATCACATACTGGGGACACAGGATACCCAATGCGAACCCATTCCATGCAGGCATTGGCGGCGGGTCATCGCATGCACCCGGGGCTTCTACATTCCTTATTGCGCCAACGGAAGAAGGCGCGAACGAGGTTCTCGATAAACTGGGCATCAATGGGAAACCGGGGGCAAGGTATGTTGTGAGTAATGCGTATATGGCTTATTCTATTCTTATTGTTTTTGCGGAATGGGATCTTACCAATCAAGGAAATTATACACAGATCCAGACATCGCAAGGACCTCAGGTTGTCCCTACAATGAAATATTACGACACTATGGAGGCGAAGCTCCACATATTCGATACAAACGGTTTGCAGCGTTACCGTCTGGTGCACGAATCCACGCCCAATCCCTATGTCAGAGGCGGCAATCAAGAAAAGTGGTTTAAGTACGTTTATAATATCTTATACGGCGGCAGCCTGCCTGTTGAGGACTCGGGGTATGCCAAGATATTTGAATACGTGAAAGGTGCTAAAATCACAGGTAACGCACCGCCGGATACTACAGTAACACTTGCAAATACTATTAAAACAAATATTGGAAGAACTGTTCCTTATTCGCAGACAACTACTTCAAACGGAACTTATGTTTTCATAGTTCCCTATTCGACACTGGGCCCAATCCCGGGAGAGACGCAGTTTGATACCAAACCTGCTGGCGCTTATACAGTGATCGCAGGCAATATCTCAAAGCAGATTGACATCAGCGAAAAAGATGTTCTCGAAGGAAATGCTGTAACCCTTAATTTTGTTTAAAATATTGTAAACAGTAAATTAATTTTCTTCTGGTTTTTTCGTTTAATATTTAATAAACTCCAGCAGTTCATCAGGACTTGCGCTCTTTATTTTATCAAGATTTCTGAAATGCGCATCAAAAGTTACAATAAACTCGCACTTTTCAACACAGGCTGAAATGGCATGCGGGATATCAGATTTATCATCCATGTTGAATCCTCTACGGTGGAAATTGGAAGTTCTCTGTGTTCTAAAACTCTGTCAAGCGTTTCAGCTATGATAAGAGCAATGGTTGAAATCCCCTGATCTTCTATTAGCTTATGGCTTGCCTCCTTTGTTTCTTGAATGCTCGGCATGAACTCCTTTTCTTTTAGCTCTTTTTTTGCAATTTCATGGAGATCAAAAACAACCTGCTGGGAGCGAAGCGAACAGCGGCGCCTCTCCCTGCTGCAGCAGGCGCACATGCTGAAAACCGTCGAAGACGGCGCAGGTGGAAAATTCAGGCGTGGTTAAGGTTTTCGAGTACGTGAAGGGAGCAAAAATAACAGGCACCGCACCGCCACATACCATAGTCACGCTGACGAATACCATCAAAACAAATATCGGAAGAACCATTCACTATTCGCAGACCACAACCTCCAACGGAACCTATGCCTTTACGGTTCCCTATTCCACGCTCGGAGCCATTCCAGGAGAGACTCAGTTCGATACCAAGCCGACAGGGGCTTATACCATAACAGCAGGCAACATCTCAAAGCAAATTGACATCAGTGAACGGCATGTGGTTGAAGGCAATACTGTAACCCTTAATTTGGTCATCGAATAACGAATCTATAGACTCAACAACATCACTTTCACCAAAATCTGGAACCTGACCATCCCTTTGTTTTACTCCTTAATTTATCCTGTACCAAAAGTGCATGTTTAATACGGCTCTTATCTCGCAGTCTTGCGCATGTAAGTATTTCCAGCCGTCTCTCAATCACTTCCAATGTATCAATGTCATCTTTAAATCTTTGCTTTTGCATTTAATCACCTTTTTTAACTTGGTTTTTGGGTTTATAAAATGTTGCTTATCTCTCCCCAATCACCCTCGCAGGCACTCCGCCCACAACCGCATTCGCCTCAACATCCTTTGTAACAACAGCGTCCGCGCCAGTCATTAGCATCGGCATATCCAGATATCCCGCAGACAGAATCAAACTCAACCATTTAACAATAGCTGATGTATCCACGCAAACTTTCGGCTTATAAAGTCTCATCTTCTTCCATTCTAACTGCCAGAACCATTTCTGATAAACTCTTTGGATGTTTTTTGGCCATTTGCATTGCGAATTTGTCCATTTTCACGTTCAGTTCACCCATAAACCTGTCATTCCAGTGACAAATTCCAGTAAAAATTACTTCTTTCTGTCGTTTGGGT
>CAYSLW010000288.1:0-2451 GCA_964431955.1 uncultured Candidatus Methanoperedens sp.
GAAGGGTATGCTCTGCATACCCTATACGTCATAAAGGGGCGTAACCCTTTATGAAATGCCAGCGATGCAGCAAAACCGCCGTAATATACCAGAAATACTCCAATGCCCACCTGTGTAAAACGCATTTCATCGAGGACGTTGAAAGGAAAATAAAGCGCGACATTCGTAAGTTCAAGATGGTTGAGAGAGACGACAGGATAGCTGTGGCTCTGAGCGGGGGAAAGGACAGCATCGCGCTTCTTTATGTGCTGCATAAGATATTCCAGAATAGACCCGATATTGAACTTTCAGCACTCACGATAGATGAAGGCATTCGTGGGTACAGGGAAAAAACAGTCCCACATGCGGTAGAACTCACAGAAGAACTTGGTATCCAGCACACGATAAGGTCATTTGAGGATGAGTTTGGAATCACGCTTGACGAACTTACCAGGAAAAAAGAAACCGCTGCATGCACATTATGCGGAGTGCTGCGCAAAAATCTCCTGAATAAAGCCGCGCGGGAACTCGGTGCAACCAAGCTCGCGCTCGGTCACAATCTCGACGACGAGGCGCAGACCATACTGATGAACTACATGCGCGGGGATGTGGACCGGATGACAAGAATGTCCGGGGTTATACAGCCTGGCATGGTATTGAGGATAAAACCCCTTCGCAGCATCCCTGAAAAAGAGGTTGCGCTCTACGGGTTTTTAAATAACCTGCCCGTTAGTACTGACGAGTGCCCCTACGCAGGAGAGGCGCTTCGGAACGAGATTCGCGAGATGCTCAATAATTATGAGGTAAAACATCCAGGGACAAAATATTCGTTACTCGGAGGGTTTGAAACAATCTCGCAATCGCTTCGCTCTCCTGAGACGCACATCGTAAGGTGTGAAAAATGCGGCGAGCCCGGAAGCCATGCGGTGTGCAAGACGTGCAGGCTGCTGGGACGGTAGTTCACCCTATCATCAATATAACGATTCTCACAATTATAAGCACCCAGCCGATAGCGACTACAATCCATATAGCCTTTTTCGCCACTTCTGCTATTCCCAGGAATATCGTGAGAATCACAAGCATCCCGATGGCATCTACTATCGAAGGGGGTATTATTATCCCTGCAACGGATTGAATCAGCCCTACTATCTTTTCGCCTATCCAGTGCCCTATGGTATATATAAAAGCTAAAATGGTTGTAAGTAAATCTTCTGCCATGATTTGCCCTCGGTTTATCTGCAATTAGTTGTACACGTGCTTTTATAATATATATTCTTGCTTGAATTTAATCTTAAGTCCACATATTTTATGGTATCGATATTAACCTGCCTGCACCAATCCGAATCCATATATTCTATCCCTGTCAGCGTCACCCAAATCAATTGCATTATGAGCCAAAACGCTGCGGATTTCCTGTGGAGTCAAGGATGAATTTTTACTCTTGATTAACGCAGCAACACCGCTGACAAACGGAGTAGCCATCGAAGTACCGCTTTTGTTAACATAACCACCGTCCAGCCAAGTGGAATAAATACTCACACCCGGCGCTGCCAGTTCTATTTTGGCGCCGTCTGCGCTCCATACCGGCGCAATGTTATTATAATCGATAGCCGAGACCGCAATCACAGAATCGAATTTCGCAGGATAAAGAACGTCATCTGTACTGAGGTTTCCATCCCCGCTGTTCCCTGCGGCTGCGACAAGGAGAATGCCAGCTTTATATGCATTAGCAGTAGTATCGTTGAGCGCCTGGGAATAAGTCGCAGTTCCAAGACTCATGGAAACCACGTTCATGTTATTCTGCACTGCCCAGTCAATTCCCTCGATAACATCTGAGATATAGCCGCCTCCAGAAGCATCCAGCACCTTGACAGCGTAAAGCTGAGCATCAGGTGCAACGCCAACTACACCGATTGTATTGTTTCTGGCTGCAATGATTCCTGCGACATGGGTTCCATGACCGTTATCATCAGCCCACTTATTGTTTTTTGATTTTCCAACAAGATTGATGCCTCCGGATACGGTTAAATCAGGGTGGCTGTTGCTTATCCCTGTATCCAACACAGCTATCTTTACATTTGTACCTGTTGAGTTGTTCCATGCAAAAGGTGCATTTACCCTTGCAATGCCCCATGTGATTTGTTCTGGGGGTTGCGGCGGTTGGGGCTGTGATGGCTTCCCTGCTATCTGAACCTGTGCGTCTTCCTCTACATATTTTATTTTCGGGTTTTTCTTTAACTTTTCAGATACACTGTCTGGAATATCGGCTGAAATAGCGTTAATTATATTATACTGGGTAAAATTAGCTATGCCGTGTTCTTTGATTATGTTTTGATCGATTTTTTCATTGAATCCGATTATTGCTGGCTTTGCATCTATCGCTGGTATCAGTAGTAGCATAAGGAAGGATGCAAAGAATATTGCTTTTGTTTTCATTTTATTTTCTCCTAATTATTTCATTCCGATTTGCTT
>CAYSLW010000289.1:0-2433 GCA_964431955.1 uncultured Candidatus Methanoperedens sp.
TATTATATATTTTATGTTAAATACTTATTTACCATAAGTTTAGCGGATGACTATAACTGCGCTGGGCTTCGCCCAGACCCCGTGGAAGCGCTGCCGCCTGAAGGCAGAGGTTAGCGATGGTTGTTAATGGCACTGGTTTGCCTCTGGAATAATACTATTTCACAAACTCGCCTGGTGCTATCATCGCCCCGCTTTCAACCACTGCGCCAACATTGATCATGCTGTTTATACCCGTGTGCACATCATCTCCCATAATCGTGCCCAGCTTTCTTTTGCCCGAGTCTGTGAGTCTGCCTTTCAGCCGCACACGGATTGTCCTGCCGTCGTGCCTCAGGTTTGCAACCTTTGTTCCCGCCCCGAAATTACATCTTTCCCCTATGATGCTGTTCTTGATCTCCACAGCATTGCCAATACGCACATCATCACCGATGCTGGTGCCGGGGCGAATATAACAGTTAGGTCCGATATCACAGTTCCTGCCGATTATCACAGGACCGACTATGTAAGAGCCGTTCCTTACAATCGTGCCTTCCCCAACCGAAACATTGCCTTTCAATGTGGCGAGCGGTTCGATTTCTCCTTTTATCTCAGGCTGCAAATTTGATGAACCCATAGATAATCCATCCTTTTTAGACGAGTTCATCAAACAGGACAGGAAATATTCGTTGGCATCAAGAAGGTCCCAGGGTCTCCCTATATCAAGCCAGTTCCCTGAAAGAGTCAAAAAACCAACATCCACGCCCCCATCAATCAGCAACTGCAGCGATTCGGTTATCTCGTATTCTTTCCTGGTTGAGAGCGTCGTTCTTTTAATTGCATCGAATATCGCCAATGGGAAAACGTATATCCCTGCATTTGCGAGATTTGTGGGCGGTTTTTTCGGTTTCTCTATAATACGCAAAACACTGTCATCCCGTACCTCAAGGACGCCAAATTCAGAAGGGTTATCAACGCGTCTTGCCGTTATTATAACATCCCGGCTTTGTTTGACCATGTTCCTGATATGCTCAGGGCTCACAATTATATCACCGTTCAGCATTAAAAACCTGTCTTTTATAAATTCCTTTGCCGAACGTACGGCATCCGCTGTACCAAGCTGCTCTTTCTGGTGCGCATATTCAATGCTGACATCCAATGAAGAGCCATCCCCGAAATATCGTTCAATAATCTCCTGCCCAGCTCCCACCACAAGCACAAATTCTCTGATTCCTGCATCGCGCGCAGCGAGTATTACGTGAGAAAGCAGGGGCTTATTTGCGATAGGCAGCATGACCTTGGGTCTATTCCGGGTAAGCGGCCCCATCCTCGTTCCCTGTCCTGCCGCAAGAATTACAGCTTTTATAAAATAGCCCCCTTGACTATCTTTTCAGCTTTTGAATACAATTTTTCAACTTCATTTCGGGCTTCTGCTGTTATCCGTATTTTAGGCTCGGTACCGCTTGGGCGTACAAGTATCCAACCTTCTGTTGTATCGACTCTTATACCATCGATGTTGCTCACTTCACCCATCTCCTTTAACCCATTACCGATTTTTCCCATTGCAGCCTCTTTCTTTTCATTACTGCATGAGATTGTTCCCCGTATCATGGAATATGCCGGCAGTTCATCTAACAGCGAATCGAGCCTTCCTTCCTTTTCCACTATTTCTACAAGCCGGGCTGCGGCATATATTCCATCAGGGCATAAGGAAATTCTCGGAAAAATCCAGCTTCCTGAAGGCTCACCGCCGAAATCTGCATTCCTCTTTTTCAATTCTTCAGCCACATACACGTCCCCCACGCGCGTCCTGTAAACCTTCCTGCCTTTTAAGACGTCATCTACCATCATCGAGGTATCAACTGGCACGACAATGCTCTTTTTAGTTTCACGAAGCCCGAAGAAAGCCATGAGCTTATCACCTTCCACAAACCTGCCAAGGCTATCGATGACCATCATCCTGTCGGCATCCCCGTCGTGAGCTATTCCCAGGTCAGCCCCGAATGCGACTGTAGCTTTTTTCAACATTTCAAGATTCTTCTCAACAGGCTCAGGAGCTCTTGCAGGGAAAAAGCCGTCAGGCTGCGAATTAAGAGTTATTACATGGCAGCCTATGCGCCTCAGGACATACGGGGTAATCGTGGACGCCGCCCCGCATCCGCAATCAACTACCACTTTCAATGAGGTGCGGCCTACCTTCCCGAGAATCATTTCCGCATGCTCTTCAACAGCAGATGATATTTCATTTACCCTGCCTATACTGTTCCATTCCGCTACTTTCCAACTACTATTTTTTATTATGGATTCAATTTCATCCTGCTGCTTTGAATCAAAAGCCATCCCATCCCTGTTCCAGAGTTTTATGCCGCCATATTCAGGCGGATTATGCGATGCTGTCACCATCACCCCGCAATCATAATTCCTTGCCGCAAAAGCAAGGGTTGGGGTGGACACCAT
>CAYSLW010000290.1:0-2431 GCA_964431955.1 uncultured Candidatus Methanoperedens sp.
ACGGGAATCGTTTATCTTGATCTCAAAATGCGTTTATAGTTTCCTATACGTTAAAAAAACCTTGACGCCAGCGTGGACTTCACATCGCACATCCCCGTAAACCCGCAGTACTCGCAGGGCGCATCTTTGGGTTTCTCTGGCATGAAACCATCATAAATTTTTTTTATCTTATCTCTTATCTGCAGCACTTTCCTGCGTTCATGCCTTTTGATTGTTACCTCTCTTACCATGCCCCAGCGCGCATACTCAACGAATCCGCGCTGCACAATGGAATTATTTTTTTCTTCAACCAATATCGCGTACGCTGTTAGCTGCAGCCTGTCAGCATGCCACACGCCGTTCTGCGGCATATTGCCGGTTTTTATTATTGAAGGGACAAAGCAATCGTTTATTTTTATCAACCTACCCGGGCTGCCCGACAATCCAAATTTTTCAGATTGCAATAGAGGCTCATCCTGAACGGACTCGCTTGCATAAAAATCACCATTAGAAGAAAGATTTGAACATATATCCTCGAGATACGAACGAACACCCGACACGGAATTCGCCAGCGTATCATCATCGATTCCCGAGAGCTCCTCACGGTATATTATACGAATTTCGTTTGAAATTCGATTAAGCTCATGGTTCAGAAATGAGAGCGTATCCTCAGCGTTAAACGCAGAACCATACGTAAAAGCCAGTTCTTTCAATATTATGCGCTCAAGGTAGCCGGGAGTAATGTCATTCACTAAACTATGTCCCTTGTTTACGAAATAGCACATCCTGGGACATTTGAGGTATGTTGTGATGTCCGAGACCCTTATCATACAGCATTGAGATTGTCGGTTTAACCCTTTAATTTTATCCCTCTGAGCTGAATTTTGAGAATTATTAAGACCCTTTGCTTGCAAATACCTCTCGCACACAGCCAAATCCTCCTGCGTATTCACATTCAGCGCCAGCTCTTCTTCCTCTAAAATAAGATTATAATCCTCCTGCTCCTCCTTTATTCTTTCGGCATCAAGTATGTTTATCCCGCACGGGACTATGAAGCCGTTATTCCTGTGAAAAACAGTATCAGGGCGAAGACCGAGTTTTGTGAACACATCAAGCTTCATGTGAACCGAAAGTGCCGGCGTGTTTATCTCATGGTGTTTTTCTATTATCCTGTCCATCAGTTCCGACGATACAAGGGGCAGGTCAGCCATCATTATTAGCACATGCCCTTTTATTTTAGCTTTTTCTACCGCCAATGCCATATCATTGACAAAACCTCCGCCCGGGGTGGGAATTATCCCGACGCTGTTATATTTTTTTTTGAAATCCAAAAGCCAATCATTGGTTTTTTTTACCTTGGGAGAGGTTGCAACAAAGATGTGCCTGATGTTCCTTGAACCGAGGAGGGCGCAAAGCACATAAGAAATCAAGGGTTTGCCGAGAAGCAGGGTGAGAGGTTTTTCATCGTTCCCGAGGCGCCTTCCCATTCCGCCTGCCATCACAACTGCATCCATGCAAGCCCTCCGATATAAAGTAAGGCACCAAGACGTCCGAATTCGTTAGAGGCTCCAACAACGTCCCCGCTCACGCCTCCAAAATGGCGGTTTGCAATGTGGAGAACAAGAAGTCCTGCTAACTGTGATGCTATAAATGCTTCAACGCCGAAGAATCCAAGAAAAAAATAACTGACTGCGCCAGTAAAAACCATTCCGATCATAAAGTCGGATATCTTTGTATTCTCCACAGTCATGGCTCCGAAACCCTCATGCAGCTTCCTGCCGAATGCTGCAACCGTAACCATGGACTGCTTTGCACTGGTTTCTGCAACTATCAACGCATGGGGAAGGAGAAGCACATTAGTTTTAGTTTCCAGAATGGAAAAGAGAGACGCGAAAATACCGAGGATGGCGATTATACAAACTATTAAACCGCCCGTGCCAACTGCGGTATCGCGCATGGCTTTTATCTTTTCTTCTCTCGTGCCGTGCGAGGCTATGCCGTCGCCGAAATCAGCAAGCCCGTCGATATGGTTGATTCCTGTAAGGTAGTAAATGGAAATAATGACTATCAACGATGCCACAAAGGGATGAAACATCACGGACGATACAAGACATATCGCGCCGAGGAGCAATCCGAGAACAGCGCCGATAACAGGGAAAAGATATATGTGCTTCATGAGTTTCTCGATGCCTTCCATGGTTATGCCCACGGGTATTGTGGTGAGAAAACCAAATCCGTTTCTAAGGGCAGAGAGGAACTCTCTCATAAAGCGAAACCTCGCTTTAAAACTTTCATAGAGTTTTTCATAAAGGGTTACGCCCCTTTAGGACGTATAGGGTATGCTTTGCATACCCTTCCCGAGTCACGCCTCGGGAGGGCGTGTTCGGGTATGGCACACCATACCCGTCGTTTGATAAACCTTTTTCAAAGGTTTTTGATAAAACTTTCTTAA
>CAYSLW010000291.1:0-2414 GCA_964431955.1 uncultured Candidatus Methanoperedens sp.
AGGCACTTCTACAATGCAGACGTCATCGTCCTCACACATCTGAAGAAATACAGAAAATATTAAATCAGTTGTTGCTGTATAATAATACATGGCAGAAGTTTCGACAATCATGCAAAACATTGCAAAGCAGCTTAATCATTTGTCACCTGAGCTTCAACATCAAGTGCTTGATTTTGCTCAGGCATTGGCTAAATCTCATCTAAAAGGTGTGCCTGGTAAGGAATTCCTTCGCTTTTCAGGCATTATAGGGGCGGAGGATATTCAAGCTATGACTCAAGCCATTGAAGCGAGCTGTGAGCAGGTTGACGTGAATGAGTGGTAAATTCCTGCTGGATACAAATATCGTAATTGGGCTCTTTGGGAATGATGCTATTGTCAAGGCACACTTGATGAATGCCGATGAAGTTTTCATATCCAGCACAGTTCTTGGAGAACTGTGCTTTGGCGCACAAAAGTCCAGCAATGCCAAGAAAAATATAGAAAGAATAGAGGAGTTCGCATCATCAAGCGCGGTACTGTCCTGTGATGCAGGTACTGCGCGTTACTATGGCTCGGTAAAAAATCGCTTGATGGAGAAAGGGCAGCCTATTCCGGAAAATGATATCTGGATTGCGGCTGTTGCGCAGCAGCATGGTCTTATTGTGGTATCACGCGATGAACATTTCAGGGAAGTGGAAAACCTGGAGTGCGAAAGGTGGTAGGCTGTTTGAATTGAACTTAAGCAGGATTGTTGATTCTTGGCGCTAAGAAAGAGGCTTTTTGCTTTAGTGATGAGATTTTTGGACTGTTCGGCGCTGATAGGTACGGGAGCAGCGGGCGGCGCATGCTCAAAAAAGGCTTGCTTCTCTAAGCGTATATCAACCTGCCTCTGGGTTTTGGGATTTCCCTTCCAAGCTCCATAGCAGTTTCTATCCATTCTCTGATAACAGTGAGTGTATTTTTTATCGCTTCTTCGTATGTCCTGCCATCCGCCATGCAGCCCGGAAGTTCGGGCACTTCCGCAATATAGGCGTCGTCATCTTCACTCCAATATACGACCATTTCGTATTTTATATCATCTTTCATATCACAAACCCCGTCTCTGACTTCGGCAGCGCCTTAATCAAAATAAAGTTCCGCATCTTCGAAGGCAACACCCGCGCCACCTCCTTCATCGTAACCCCTTCCACGAACCTGATAGTCTCAATATGCTCATGGTATTCCTCATACGGCAGCTTGACGCGTGCGCCGTTCATCTGAAGCGTCACAGGCAGCGGATGCAGGCTGTCCATAATCTCAGGTATCTGTTCCTCAATCTCTTTCTTGATGCGCGGCGGCGCAACCGAGGGCGGGTCCTTTGCGAGTTCCGCTCTCACGTTGTCTAAGACCTTGCCAATCACTTCCGCAAGTTTATCAAGCGCCCTCAGCTCCTCTGCATGGCGCATTTGATGCAGTATCCTGCCAAAACTCCCTACATACGCTGTGGCATTCGGGACATCCTCGGTTTTCAATTCCGGCGCGCCTGTGACCACTATGGGTATCTCTATCCCTTCATAAAGCTTCTTTGATTTTTCAATAATGCAGTGTTCATAATTCCCGAGTATAAACACAGCCAAGTCATGCTCATTGATAAGATCACGTTCATAAGCAGTAATCTGGCATATTCTTTTCCCAACGCCCCTTGCCAGTCCAACCATGTTGGTCTTGGCACCGTGCTGCCTCAGGAACTCAGCCACATCGCAATCAAGATGAGGGAGATGGTGATATGCAAGCGTAGGGGCAACTGTCGCTATCTCTGTTCCTGTAAGCGGCGCCCTCGTAAGCTTTCCGAGAAGTTCCTTGGCTTTAGCCTCCACTATCGGCATATCGTTTATCGGGACAAGCATCAAAAGTACAACCTCAGTCTGCATCACATTCTTCTGGAGTATGTAACCTCCAAGGTCTTCCACAAGCTCTAAAAGATGATTGTGTTTATACACGCCGCCCACGTATTTTACAGGTTCAAGCATTTTCTTCACCCCGCAGGGAATCCAGCATATCTCTTGCCCTGGCTATCCACTCCGGCTTAAGCGTATCCTCCGAAGCCACAAAAAGAACATGCGAGGTTGAAAGCTCATGCTTTCGCACCCTGAATCCTTCAGGGATAATGCGAAGCGCAACAGCGTCGATCAACCTGTCAAGCACTTCCTGCTGCGGCTCCTCAATCACACACTCCTTCAGGATATCCAACTCCTTTATAGGATCGGTTTTTACAATGATAATTTTTTTATCGGGCTGTTCGATATTTTCTTTGCCGTATTTTTCCCAGAGTAAATTCCGCAATTTCACGGTGAATGCTTCTCTTTGCAGTTCTATCTTTACTTCATCTTTACCAAGGGTTCCCATCGAACACTGCAATTAAAATATATGCGCTAAATTTGGTTTGCTGCGCCAAA
>CAYSLW010000292.1:0-2408 GCA_964431955.1 uncultured Candidatus Methanoperedens sp.
TCCGACTCTAGTGAATGTGAATATGGTATTACTGTATTTTTTCCTGCAATAATATTTACTGGGCCATCCAGGAAATCAAAAGCCTTTTCCATAACCAGTGATGCAATATCGGATCCTATTCCTCCCCTTCTAACTGCTTCCTGTACGATTATGAGATTATTTGTTTTCTTTACAGAAGATATAATAGTATCAATATCCAGCGGAACCAGGGTCCTGATGTCTATGACCTCAATACTTATTCTGTCCTTAAGTCTCTCAGCAACTTCCAATACATCAACCACCATTTTTGAATAGGTCGTTACCGTAAGTTCGGAACCTTCTTTCTTTATATCAGCTTTTCCAATAGGGACGGTATAATCTTCTTTCGGTATCAAGCCTTTTGTAGAATAAAGAAGCTTATGTTCTATAAATATTACCGGATCATCATCCCTTATTGATGCCTTCATAGCACCCTTTGCATCATATGGGGAGGAAGGCATGACGACTTTAAGACCTGGTATATGATAAAAAAGCGCTTCCAGGCTCTGGGAATGCTGGCCGGCATTTGCCCTTCCACCACCACCCTGTGTCCTTATAACCAGAGGCACCTGTATCTGCCCACCGGTCATATATCTCAGCTTGGCGGCCTGATTTATTATCTGGTCCATTGCCAGAAGGGAAAAATCAATATACATATACTCCACGACAGGTCTCAGGCCTTTCATCGCCGCACCTACTGCAAGTCCTGTAAAACCGAGCTCTGATATTGGAGTGTTCTTTATTCTCTTTTCTCCAAAAATATCTATAAGCCCACTTGTGACCTGAAAAGCTCCCCCGTGAGGTCCAATGTCTTCACCAATACAAAAGATACGTTCATCTCTTTCCATTTCTTCTCGAAGGGCTTCATTTATAGCTTGTGCATATGTTACTTCTCTCATTAAATGCCTATCCCGTGGTATAAATATTATTAAAAAGAGTGTCTGCTTTTGGTTCATCTGAGCCGATAGCAAATTCTTTTGCCCTGCTTATGATTTCATCTACTTTTTTCTCGATATCATCTATTTCTCTTTCAGGCACTTTATATTCTCCAGTAAGCTTACTCCTGTATCTTTTTATAGGGCAGTTTGATTTTATCCATCTACTAACTTCTTCCCTACTCCTGTATACCTCGGGATCTCCCTGCCAGTGTCCCTTGAACCTGTAGGTCTCCGCTTCAATAAAGAAGGGTCTTTTTTCTTTTCTCACCGACTTAATTATTTCTTTTGACTTAAAACAGATTTCTTCTACATCATTACCATCTATCTTGATGCTTTCTATTCCAAATGATTCAGCCCTCGAACTTATATCTTTTCCGGAAGTGGTTTGTTTTGCAGGAGTGGTCTGGGCATACCTGTTATTTTCACAAACAAATATAACCGGGAGTCTCCATATACCTGCCAGATTTAAAGACTCATAAAGGACCCCTTCATTGGCGGCTCCGTCTCCAAAAAATGTCACAGCGACCGAGCTGTCATCATTATATTTAGACGAGAAGGCAAGACCTGTAGCAATAGGAATGCCTGCACCCACAATACCATTAGCGCCATATACACCTTTCTTGATATCTGTTATGTGCATTGACCCGCTGCGTCCCTTGCAGATCTCGTCTTCTTTACCCAGAAGTTCAGCCATCATTTTGCCAGGATCTGCACCCATTGCAAGTACATGGCCGTGTCCCCTGTGAGTGGAAGTTATACAATCTCCCCGGGCAATATCCAGATTTGTGCATATTCCTACCGCTGTGGCTTCCTGTCCAATATATACATGAATGGATCCCCTAATCACGTTTTTTGAATAAAGTTCCAGGGCGCTGTTTTCAAACTGGCGGATGAGAAACATCTTTTCATACAACTTTAGTCTAAATTCTTTTTTCTTCAATATTTTTCCTTCTTATTGCCGGTAAATTTACTTTTCCAACTATCCCCATATCTCTTCTGAAGTAGGTTCATTTCCTTCAATCGGATAACCAATACGTGTAATATTCATAAGATGTTTGTATGTCAGGTTCTCACTTAAGATATTGTTCTCCCAGGTTCCGCATCCAAGAGTAGTGGTAGGAGCAAATCCTATAGAGAAACCTCCACCTGCTGTAAAGTTTGAAGACTGGTTTACTATGACTCTTGATACATAGACTGCTGATGCAAGTTCCTTTATATGAGCGTCATTGTTGGAATGTATGGCTACAGAATGTCCCTTACCGTCAAGCTCCAGGTTTGATACAGCAATTTCTACTGCCTGACTAAATTCTTTATAAGTATATATCATGGAAACCGGGGAAAGCCTTTCCTTTCTGAGTATCGGGTCCTGAGACTTAATATCTCCCCTGACCAGAAGTATTGCTACATCGGGAGATACATCTATTCCGGCTTTTTTAGCTACCTGGTAAGCTG
>CAYSLW010000293.1:0-2396 GCA_964431955.1 uncultured Candidatus Methanoperedens sp.
GCTGGGTGAGCTGTACACGAACTATTTCCATAACTTATATGACCTCCCCATCGTTAATGCAAGGTTCTTTAATGTGTTCGGTCCGGGTGAAGTGCCAGGAAAGTACAGGAATGTCATACCTAACTTCATGTACTGGTCTATGAACGGTCGGGCGCTGCCGATCACGGGAGATGGAACAGAGACCAGGGACTGGACTTATGTTGACGATATAATAAACGGCTTGCTGGCGATGGGAATAAAAGAAGAGGCAGTAGGTGAGGCAATCAATTTAGGTTCAGGTCATGACCAGAGAGTTATTGATATGGCAAACATTATCAACAGGCTTACAGGTAATGATTCCGGGATCGTTTATACAGAGAGAAGAGACTGGGATGTTAAAAATAAGCTCTTATCATCTATCAAAAAAGCAAACAAACTGCTGGGCTATAAACCGCAGATGAAATTCGAGGATGGATTGAAGAATGTGCATGAGTGGTTCGTTGAGAATCGAGAGAATATTAATAGGAGTGCAGAGTTTTGAAGGATGCGGTAATCGGAGAACTGCTCAAAAGGGCGAAAGAAGGAACAGGCATGGAAGGCTCCACTATTGAGTTCAAGCTATGCAAATCAGAACTCTCCAAGGACATATGGGAGACGATTTCGGCTTTCTCAAACGAAGGCGGTGGATTGATCCTTCTTGGATATGAGAAGATCAGGGATAAGTACGTTCCAGTAGGCATAGAAAATCCATCTAAGATCCTGGATGATTTTACATCTCTAGTTGGACAGAAATTTAATTATCCTCCAATTGTCAAGGCTGAAATTTTAGAGGATCAACATAAACCAATAATCATAATCGATGTTAAAGAAGCGCCAAAACATCAAAAGCCAATTTATATGAAGGATGCAGGGCCGATCAAGGGTGGATTCAAGCGGTTGGGTGCTACCGACATCAGATTGACGGATTCAGACATTGCGCGATATTATCAAGAGCGTTCTGGGTCAATTGATGCCCAGCTTATCCCGGAGACTAAATTAGAAGATGTTGATAAAAAAACTATTGAGTCCTTCAGAAATCTTCGAAAATTAATAAAACCGGATGCTCCAGAGCTATTGCTCAACGATTCTGAGCTATTAAAAGCATATGACTTGCTTGCATCTGATGGCAATACCATAAATGCCGCAGGCATGCTGCTTTTTGGGCAGGAGAGGGAAATAAAAAGGCATTTCCCTGCAATGCGTCTTGATATCATACGGATTAAAGGAATCGAGTGGGGAAAGGACAGGGATCCATTTCTTTCCAGAGATTTAAGAGGGAATCTCTTGAACCTCTGGTCTTCTGCCCTTGATCTTCTTGATCGGTTCTTTCTTATTCCATTCAAATTGGATGAGAGGATGATGCGAAATGAAGAAACGGCACATCGAAAGGCATTGAGAGAGGCGCTGACCAACCTTTTAATGCACCAGAATTATTTTCACTACAGCCCTGCGCAGGTGAGGGTGTATAACGACAGAGTGGAATTTTATAATCCCGGCTATTCGTTGAAAGACCCTGCCCAGTTTGATTCTCCAGGTTCAAAGCTTCGCAATCCTCTTATTGCTGCTGTGTTCTATGATATAGGCTGGGCAGAAGCTAAGGGGACAGGGATTAAGACCACAAGGGAGCGGCTTAAAGTAGAGGGGTATCCTCTGCCAGAGTATGCGAATGATACAAAAGGAGATACTTTTACCCTCATTTTAAGGCATCCAATCGAACAAGTCACCCCACAAGTCACCCCACAAGTCGAGATGTTAGATAGATTTGCTTTAACTCTTAATTTTTGTGAAACACCGAGGGATTTGAAAGAAATTATGTCTTTCTTGAAACTGAGGGACAGGAAGCATTTCATAGAAAAAGTCCTCGATCCTCTGCTTGAAAAAGGTTATTTAAAAAGGACGATTCCTGATAAACCAAGGAGTAGATTTCAGAAATACGTTGTAGGAGAGCCGCAGGAAAGCCGCACTAATAGCGCGAAACATGCCAAAAAGGCGCCAGATTTGTCAACTCCGGTCAGCTTAGGTCAAAAAGTGAGGGGGAATGAACATACATAGAAGTAAAACGAACAAACCGCAGGGTTTCGGCATTGATGAATGCAGATACATTCCCGTGACGGAATTTGTGGCGCAATCGAATGGATCAATTCGCCGCAAAGGACGCAAAGCACAGCTGCATAAGTCTTTGTATTTAGAAGAAATCATCCGACCGGGAACACGGATGACACAGATCAAACGGATTTACAAGGATTCAGGCGGGGAAAGGCAGGAGAAAGCGCCAGAGCATGGCGAAGCAATGATTGTTTCACTGTCAAATATCAACAAACCGCAGATGAAGGTGCCCAGAGTTGCGCCTCTGGAGGGCGTATGCACGTCAACCGTTG
>CAYSLW010000294.1:0-2391 GCA_964431955.1 uncultured Candidatus Methanoperedens sp.
CAAGCAGGATTGTGAGATAAAAGCATTTTATAGATTAATAGAAAAGCTGCGCAGATTATACCGGCAATTACCGATGTGTATTCTGCTTGATGGATTATACGCGGGAGAACCGCAATTTAAAGCGTTAGAAGAAAAGCGTATGGAATGGGTCGTAGTATTTAAAGAAGGGGCCATGCAGGAGGTGTTTGACTGGACGATGAAATGGAAGGCTGAGTATGGATTCGAGAATGTATTAGTCAAAAAAGAAAGAAAGGAAATTGGGGTTAGGAATAAGCGTACACATCAAGAGAGATTAATGCGTAATAAACCGGGGCATCAAACCAGGATCGTAGAAAGAGAAAGGATTTATACCTGGATGCAGGGTATAAAACATTGGAATAATCAACGCCGGTATAACCTGCTTACGTGTAAGGAAAAGGAAGATGGACGGATAAATTGCGATTATATCTGGCTTGTAAGTAATGGGTTATTATTATGCCGGGAAACGGTGGAAGAGTTATCCGAGAAAGGAGGCCGATGCCGCTGGAAGCAGGAGAATGAAGGATTTAACACACAAAAAAATGGGGGGTATGGTTTGGAGCACTGTTATTGCCGCGATCCGTCGGCAATGAAAATCTGGAATCGCGTTTTGGAGATTGCGTATTTTATCAGTCAACTCATCACGCGGGGTTCTTTGGTTGCTAAAGAGATCTATGGCAGCGTAATAAATATTGCTCATCGGATGTTTGAGCATTTTAGATATTTTGTTTTTAAAAAGCCGTTGACTCCAAAGAAAATTCAAATTCGATTATGTTGGGATACGTCTTAAAACTAAAATAAAAGGGGCTCCAAACAATACCCCCGTATCATATTAAAGAATAAGCTGATTATTCTTCTGGGCCCCTTTACCCTCTATTTTATGCCCTGCTTTAAATTTTTGCAAAATATTTTTTCACCTTATCCTTTTATGGTTTTTGAAGTGCCGGTTCTTAATCCCTGGTAAAAAAGTAGCATGATTTGTAAAAGTAGGGTATACTAGTAATAGTGGAAGTATGTAAAAAAAAAGGGCGATACATCTGTAAAACATCCCTAGTGCAGATAAAGACAAACTTTTCCCTTAATAGGCGCATTTATAAAAGGATGCGCGTAGGGATTCCGAAGAAGTGCTGGATAAGTAAGGTTCATTCGGGAACGTAAGTGAAGGGCGCCTCATAGGTCGGAGTTAAGGAATCTCGACATCGGGATCTCAAGAAAAAGCAAAGCTGCTATTATAATTATATAATTTTTCTTGGGGTAAAGCTTGGGTCTAAGAAAGGATAATTAGACAGCCGGGCTACCGTGGAAAAAGGGAATCAAAACTACCGAGCTATCTGTGAAAGATGGGTCGGTTTAATTTTTGTGTTTTTTATGATATAGGAAAGTATAAAACTTTCCTAACCACTGAAACTTCGTAAAGAAGAGTTCTGAGTGCACCAACTTTGTTGGTGCGCGAAGTTTCTTGTGAGCATTTAACTGGGTGGATACGGTGATAAATTTGACTCCGCTGCTTAGTTGTCTGAAGCGGAAAAGCGGTATCCCTGTGGAATTAAGGTGATTCTGGGGAATGAGTCTTGGAAATGCTTTGGATTTCATAGGTCAATTCGCAGCTATCATTTAGCTTTGTGCTGCAATCTAAATGATGTGCTCATGAAAGGAGGTGGAATACGGCAAATAGAAGAAATTAATCCCGGATTAATGATTCGAGGGGAAGACGGAGCATTGATCCGGCAACTCAGAATATTGCATCATGGGTAAAGAAGTAAGCGATATATCAGGGGATAATTCGCTTGACACGAAAAAATAGTTTTGATAAATATATAAAAAATGTGGAGGCGTATAATGAATATGATGAAGAAAAAAGGTTTTACATTGGTTGAACTTTTGATGGTAGTTATTATTATCGGTATATTGGTAACTATTGCTGTGCCGAGTTATTATAAGTCAATCGAAAGAACAAAAGCAGGGAAAGCAAAAGCATCCCTGCGTACGATTACAAATGCTCAGGTACAGTATAGAGCGATCAATGATACTTATACCACTACTTTAGCTGACTTAGCTGATGTTGATTTGCCTGCTGAGCTGCAAGGTGGAGATGATGGTGACTGGACATATGATTCAGCCGCAATAACCGAGATAACTAGTGATATTACTACTACAGCAACCCGAAGTGCAGGGCCTTATAGTGATAACACAGTAACAATGGATCAAGATGGTTTCTATACAAATGTGGATAGTAATCAAGAATGGAATTAATTTTATCCCGCATGCTTTGAAAACCCCGGCTTTCCCCGCTTTAAATACAGCGGGACAGGCAAGCTGGGGATGAAAGTAAATCTGCGGGATTCCGCTCAGAAACCCCGGGCTTTAGCCCGG
>CAYSLW010000295.1:0-2388 GCA_964431955.1 uncultured Candidatus Methanoperedens sp.
GCTTGAGACTGTCAGGCGGCGGTGCATGGCACTGTTCGCATGTTGAGAAATGACCTGGTCCTTCTCCTTTCTCCACTTTCGGGACCGTAATCTTTTGCGGGGGTCCGTGGCAGCTATCGCATTTCATATCAATTGTACCCTTTCCGATGTGGATACTATGCACCTGGCTGCCGTGGCAGTTTACGCAGAGTTTGCCGCCGTCAACATGCGGTTTGAGAGTTTGAGAGTCTTTATGACACAATTCACATTTTATAGTCTCTACTTTTACAGGTGCGGCTACAACTGGGGCTTCCCCGGGTGCGGCTGTTTTTGCAGGTGTCTCTGCGGGCGTAACTGCTGGTTTTTCTTTTGACAGTTTTGCAGGACCACCCAGAGCAAAGTAACCTCCGGCTGCGATAAGTATTACTGCAACCAGAATTGCAATATAAATAGGAACCTTCGAATCTTTAGCATCCATTATATAATCACCAGGCTATATAGGGTTCTGTATCGTTTTAAATGTTTTGGTTTTTATCCTGTGTAATATCCTGAGATTCAGGGCTTTGAAGTGATTTCCGCACATAAACGGGGATGCTCTCATAATCTATCCTGAATATCCTGTGGTATGGGATATACACATCATGTTCTCCGCCCTCAAGAATCAAAAATGCCCTCTCTATATTCTTGATGGCATTCCCTTCTACTATCTTCATGTCCCCTGGCGCTCCCCTATGGATATAGTACACCTTACACTTGCTAAGCTCGAACCTCCACTTAATCTCGTTGAGTATATCCCTTGGACGTTTTGACCTGAACATGGAATAATGTCTTACCGCATATTATTTAAAATAACCGCTGTAATGCAAAGCTATCAGGGAGCAGGTGTCGATGGCAAATATAGTCATTCAATTGGCAGTTTATCCATCTCTTTTTTGCCTTTACGGGTCATCTCGTGTATTAATCTTACATCCTCGGCATCTCTTCCTAACGCAGCGCGCAACTCTTCAAAAGAGATGTGCCCAATGCTGTACTCCAGCGCAAGAGCTTCGCGGTATTTTAAAATGTTCTCCTATATATTTTTCCTAAGAACTACCTATTACCTTCGTATCGCTGGCAATTCCCCCGTCGCGCATGATAATCGTTCGCGCTGTCCGCGCAGACACCGCAACATCATGCGTCACCACCAGTATGGTCTGACCTTTTTCGCTGAGTTCCTTCAGCAGTTCAACAATCATATCCCTTGTTTTTGTATCCACCTCACCAGTGGGCTCGTCAGCCAGTATTATCGCAGGATGATTTGCCATGGCTCTTGCAATCGCAACGCGCTGCTGCTCGCCACCTGACAGCTCTGAAGGCTTGTGGTTCATCCGCTCACGCAGCCCCATCTGGGTAAGCAGTTCGATTGCTCTCTCTTTCCGCCTGCTTTTCGATACTCTGGCAAAACGCATCGCAATATCAACGTTTTCCACAGCAGTGAGTGTGGGCATGAGGTTGAAATGCTGGAACACAAAACCGATCTTTTCACGGCGGATAATTGGTGCCTCGCTTTCTTTTGCTTTTGTAATCTCAATATCATCTATAAAGACGCTGCCGCTTGTGGGTTTATCAAGTAGTCCAATCATGGAAAGCAGCGTTGACTTTCCACTTCCAGAGGGACCAACTATACTTAAAAATTCACCCTTATTCACGTCAAAACTCACATCGTTCAGCGCATGCACCGGAATTTTACCCTGCATGTAAGTTTTTGAAAGGTTACGCACCCGAAGGACAGGTTCATCCATACTTCATCGCCTCCATAGGTCTCATTCTTGCAGCTCTGTACGCCGGAAGTATGCCTGACACCGTGCCAAGGAACGTGGCGAAAACAAGCGATATTGCCACAAGCCTGTAAGTGACCGCGAAAAGCACTGTTCCCATTGTAGCCAGGTACTCGTTCATGAAATAAATAAATATACTGCCGCCGGCTATGCCAATAATACCACCCAGAACTCCCATGAGCGCTGATTCTCCCATGGTCAGAAGAAGGATATCTCTAACTTCTGCGCCCATTGCTTTCATCAGCCCGAATTCCCTTGTCCGCTCGGACACAGACATCAGCATAGTGTTCATGACGCTCAAACCTCCTATTATGGCTGCAAGCACCGCTGCACTTATTGTTATCAGGTTCATTACCATAAGCATCTGCTCTGACTGTTTTCTAAGCTCCTGCGGCGAGATGGTCTTGATGTTCTCAACCCCCAGTTCAATGCGCCTTGAGAGGTCTTCCGCGTCCACACCTTCTTCCGGGACTGCCCAGATGTATGTGAGCTGATCATCCATCTCGTAGAATTTCTTTGCTATGTCTATCGGGATGCCTATTATATAATCAAAATCAGTGCTTGTGAATTCCATTATCCCCACCACCGTGAA
>CAYSLW010000296.1:0-2388 GCA_964431955.1 uncultured Candidatus Methanoperedens sp.
TATATGATGGCTCACATAATAAAATTTGCTATGTTATTTTTCGGTAATCCCTAAGAGCAGGTACCTCGATCTTACCCATATAATATATCTTCCTGACTTCCTTGAGCTCGATCAACCTATCCACCCCATATGGCTTTTATGATATCTGTCTTTGCAGCCATAAATGCAGGATAGATTCCGCCTATGATGCATGTCAGAAGTATGGATAGATCTGCGGCAATTATCGATGTTGCAGAAATCCACGGAGTTATAACCAGTTTCATACCGTACTCTGGCTGCATTACAAGAGGGGTCTGCTGCATACCGCTTATAAGGAACATGCCAATTATGGTGCCGAGGGTTGTACCTATTATGCCGATGAAGAGAGCCTCAGCAAGATAAATCTTGAGTATCATAGAGCCTCGTGCACCTATCGCCTTGAGCACACCTATCTCACGTATCTTATTTTTCACCGTGGTGTATATAATCAGGCTGATAGCAATAGCAGCAACGAACACAGAGATTGCCGCTGTCAGCAGGGATATAAAGCCGAATGTCTCGATCATCCCTGCCATGCCTGCTGAAAGTTCCTGCCATGTCTTTACGTTGGGAAGCGATGTCTCTTTCTGGAGAATGGTCTTATATATTACCGAGTTATCGGGATTTTCAAGCCGAATAAGGATAGCGCTGGCTTCTTCTTTTTCGACAAGCTGCTTGACAGTATTATATGTAGCAATTATGCCGTATCTATCAAGCTCCCAGGTACCTGTGCTGATAATGCCCTTGATTCTGAATTCAATGGGCTCTCTCTCCTGGTACTGGATAAGAACTGTATCCCCTACATCAACGTTCAATATCTCTGCCAGAGATGTCCCTATCAGCAGTTCGTATCTGTCCTTATCGTCAAGGAACTCTCCTCTCTCCACGGTTTCAGACAGCGTGGATGCTTTTTCCTCAAGTGAGGGTTTAATACCGAATATTGCAATCCCGATCTTTTCTGTTTTGGATTCTATTTCCACACCGCCGTTTACTCTTGGAGCCACTCCTGCAATGCCCTTTATACCAGTGGCTTTTGATACCACGCTCTCAGAGTTAGCAATAACATCTTCGCCTGCGTTTGGCTGTATCTGGAGATGCCCAAGAAAAACGTCTACGGTATTCCCTACAAATGCACTCTGCATTCCGTTATTTAATGCAGTAGTGAAGAGCGGACCTACTACGCCTATAGTTATGGCAAGGATGACCATCAGGGTCTCACGCCTTCTTTTTGACAGATCCTTGATGGCAAGAAAAAGCCAGGCTTTCATAATGTCAGGTTTTCCTTCGCTTCCAGAAAAATATCACGGTTGCTATCGCTATCATACCTATTATAACTGAAAGCGGGTTCTGGCTGTCACCAGGATTTACTATCAGGATCAGATCCTTCTGGATCTCGTGTATGCCGAAATCGTCTTCGTATTTTATTTGCAAAACACCTGTCTTTTTCCCGCTCTTTGCTCCATCCAGCGTAAAGATGGCATTGGAATAATCATCTTTTTCAATCTCTCCCTCCCAGATATGCAAGCGTATCTCCTTCAAGCTGTGACTCAAGGCGTGCTGTTACTCCTTTTGCATCCCCTGTTCCCGTATTTTCGATCTTCACGGTTAAAGTGAAAGGTTGGTTCTCCTTTATCCTCGCTGGTTCTGTAGTCTTTTTTGCGATATCAAGGGTTGCCTTCCCAGCAGCCACTATGCCCACAAGCTTTGTTTCATTGTACTCCACTCCTCTCTCGTCCATATAGTTGAGCAAAAGATCAATGGGATAGTTCTTCGCCGCAGCGTCCTTTTCCAAAGAAAAAAAGAATTCAGACTCTTTTATTGAACCCTGTGATATGCCTTTAAAAATACGCTCAGAATCGGAGGATAAGGGCACAATCGCTTTGTCCCTCGGGTTCAGTGTGAGTTTGAGCCATCTGATCTCGTTATCTCCAACGTTTTCAAACGATATATCGATCTTAAACATCTCACCAGGTTCAACCTGTGAATTATTTGATGCAACCTTGACCTTTTTGACCTCTATGAGCGTATCACCCTTCACAGCGAGCTTAATCTTGCCTGTGTATTCATTATTCTGCTTGTAGTAGATTGTATACGGTAAGTCATAGTCGCCGTATTTTGCGTTCCTGTCAACATCTATCTTGAAAAACGTTTTATGTGACATCATTGGTCCGAGGTTGAAATATGGTGTGTATTCATCCCCAGAACCAGCGCTGGAAATGAGATACCCTGGATAACTGAGTTCTCCGAGCTTATTGTTTGGAGGGATAGAGGCAGAGAAGGGGTATCTTAAGAAGAGATATATTTTTATATTGGAGATGGATACGTCCCTGTTGTTTTGTAGAATGAACTCTATTCCCACGTTCCTGTCTC
>CAYSLW010000297.1:0-2378 GCA_964431955.1 uncultured Candidatus Methanoperedens sp.
CAAAAGGGACAAGGGAAACCGAGAAGATTTGGTGACAAAGTATTAACGCCGCCACCAGGGAAACACTGGATTTGGTCACAAGACAAAATATATGAAGGATTAAAAAAGGGATTAATAGTTTTATCTAGTACAGCAATGCCACAAGGAAAAAGATAGTTAGATGAAGTAAAGGGGCATAGACTTAGTGATATTTGGACAGATGTGAATCCAATCGGTTCAGTTGCAGAAGAAAGACTCGATTTTGACACCCAAAAACCAGAAGCCCTCTTAAAACGTATCATCCTCGCCTCTTCCAATTCCGGCGACATCATTGCAGAATTCTTCTGTGGCTCAGGCACAACCTTAGCAGTGGCAGAAAAACTTGGTAGACGCTGGATAGGCTCTGATTTATCCAAATTTGCTATACAGATAACAAGAAAGAGACTTCTTGATATTCATAATTCAAAAGATTTACAGGAAGAAAAGAAAAATCGATACGGCAAACCAGCAAGACCATTTGAGCTCTGGAATATAGGAAACTATGAGACGGTTTACTGGCAGGAGAGGGAGGATGAATACCTTGCTTTTATGCTAAAGCTCTATCAAACTCAATCTTTAACAGGATTCAGATATCTTCACGGAAGAAAAGGCGAAAGAGCCGTTCATGTGGGTCCTTTGAATGCCCCTGTTACAATGGAAGAGGTTGAAAAAGTGGTCATAGAATGCAGAGCAAATAACTTCAACAAAGCAGATGTCTTGGGCTGGGAATGGAGTTATGAAGTTAATGAACTCGCTAGGCAGCTGGCAAAGAAGAACGGTGTAGATTTGAAACTTATTCAGATCCCCTCCGTGAACGAAATAAAGTCTTCACTCGTTGGTCTTGATTTACAGTTATTGAAAATACCTGACCAGATGGTAGAGAAGGAACTTTCAAAATATGTAAAATTCCCAGAGGTTGCCTATTTAGAGATCGAGACAAAGGTTAAAAGTAATGAACTGAATATTAAAATCACCGACTTTCAACTTGCACCAACCGCAGAACTTGCAGAGATTGCCAGCAAGGTAAAAGATTCAAGAGAACTCATAGATTACTGGGCAATAGACTGGGATTACAAAGGCGATACTTTCCACAATCAGTGGCAGAGTTTCAGGGTAAAGAAGAATCCCAAAGTAGATTATGAGTCTAGACACAAATACGAAGAGACGGGAGAATATCAGATAATGGTGAAAGTTGTGGATGTGTTCGGGAATGATACGAATAAAGTTTTGAAGGTGAGGGTAAAATGAAAGAGTCAATCACTATGAATAACAAAGGTTATAATGGTGCTAATTGGATGAAAGTAGATTTGCATCTGCATTCCCCATGTGTAGAAAGTTTTACATTACCATCTGGGCTTGATTTAGACTCCAACGAGGCGTGTGAAAAATTAGCAGAAGAATATGTAAAGAAAATGGGAGAAGCCCAGATTAAAATAGGAGCTATTACAGATTATAACGGAGTAAGAAAAGAGTGGTTCGAGTTAATAAAGAATAAGGCGAAAGATGAAGGAATTGTAATATTTCCAGGAGTTGAGCTTTCATTAAAATTAACTGGTGGGAAATATGGTCTTCATTTGCTGTTAATTTTTAAGCAAAATATTGATATTGTTGGTTTGAATATATTTCTACGTAGCTTAGACAAGAGTCCACAAAAATCCTTATTTGAAGAAAGAAAAAATAGAGATATTGAAAGTAGATTAGAACTGGAAGAGTTGATAAGTGAAATTCGAGAGAAATATACATGCTTGGTCGTATTCCCCCACCCAGAAGATGACAAAGGACTTCTTAAATCTTTTAATCCTTCCCAATCTGCAAAGTATTTAACAAGTGTAAAACCTGATGCTATTGAATATATCTCTGAGGAAGGAAAAAATAAACTTAAATCTACGAATGAACTTCCATCTGATTATTTTAAAAAAATAGCAATCCTTGAAAATACTGACCCTAAATGTCTTGACGATATAGGCACTAAAAAGCGGGATGATAAATTAAGAACCACATATTATAAATTAAGTTCTTTCAGCATTGGTGCTTTAAAAATAGCTCTACACGACCCAGAAGTAAGGGTGAAGACTTATGAATGTCCTTCTTTTTATCATAATAGAATATCAAAGATAGTAATCAACGGCTCAACTTTTCTGAGGGAGATAGAAATTTTATTCAATCCTGAACTAAATACATTTATTGGAGGAAGGGGTGTGGGTAAATCGGCTATCATAGAAACTATGCGATATGCTATGGATTTACCAATTTATGCAGAGAAATCTTCCCGAATGGATTTTGTAGAGAGTGTTGTTGGAAGTGGAGGGGAGCTTTCTGTCTTTATTGAAAGATATTATGGAAAAGAGAAAAAGGAATTC
>CAYSLW010000298.1:0-2376 GCA_964431955.1 uncultured Candidatus Methanoperedens sp.
GCAAGTTTGCCTGATAAGGAACCCCGTTCGGGGAGACATTTACTACACCAGAGTTCTTGATGTGCATTTCCGCCTATTTCAAGATCCAGCTCCCGAATGCGCCATGCAAGGTTATCGCGTGCCTTTTTTTCAAGTTTCTTCAAACGATCTAGGAACTTCTCCTTGCGTTGTAAGACATCTGCCTCATTTATCTCGCGAAAGAACACTCGCATGTTGTTAGAGAAAGCATCATAAAGCTCCTGGTTTAGCCGCCGAAGATCGATACCTTTTTCTTCGCATGGACAGAAGCAATCGCTATCTTGGTATTCGTCTTCAAGCAGGTGCTCCTTGTTTAGTGCGAAAAGGCTTTCTGCTGCTTGTTTGAAGATCTCTTTTCTCTCCATTTCATTGCTATCTTCGTTTTCAATTGCAGGCTTAATCTTTCTAGCAAGCCAAGCAAGATATTCTGCTACCTGTTGCAAATAGCCTTCACGTTCTAATCGCTTATACTTTGCTGATTTCCTGTATTCTTCGAAAAAGGACTCCAACTTATTAAGATAACCTTTGAATTCACGCTTACCCATCTTGTCTTCTGTTTCTCTTTCTTTCTCCTTCAGGTAGGACGGGTACGAAGCTGAGAGAAGACCCTGTACCTTGACTCTTACATTTTCAAGTTTGTTTATCTCCACAGGGCGGAGAACCTTCACCTGCCTTCTGTCGCCAATGTCAACCTTTAGACCCAACTTACAAGCTTCTTTTATTGCCTTCCAAGCCTCTTCATGTCTATCCATTTGCTGCAAGGCTTCGGCGCGAATGAGATGTCTTTTGATTTCTTTGTAGTCTGAAACCAAAGGAGTATCGGAAAGCCCGTGAAGCGTAGCTATGGCATGGTAGGCAAGTTGAAGTTTGAGTTGAATCTCAGCACGATATAAAACGGCAGGGAGGTAGAGGAGGTCACGGCCAAAGCGTTTATGGACAAAGTTTCCCAGTGTGCCAGCGCATGGGTTAAAATTGCCATTCTTGTCCCATATACTTTTTAGCTCCCTGATAATCCAGTTGAATTCCAGGACAGCATTACGATACCTGCGTTCGTGAAAATAGCCTAAGCCTATATTATATCTCGCCAATAGATCATAAAAGGCACAAATAGCTTTGTCTTTGATTTTATTCTTAATTATTCGTCGGGTACGATTTGCAAAGCTCCGTTGGTCTACCCCTTCACCTGAGGCAGCCATCTCTAGAAGATAGATTACGCCCAGCAAGTTTGAGAAAATAGTGCTTTGGTTTTCATCGTTTTCTGTTTGGTTTACTGATAAAATGGGGGGACAATGTCTTTCAAGATAGGCCACGACCTGGTCAAGTCGCCTGTAATAGCAGTCTGTACCTTTTTGTTGAATCCTGGCGCGTATGAGCTTGGCCCAAAAGAAGCGAGACCAAGCATCGTAATCAGGGGACACTATCTCAATTCGGTCACCTTCTTGGGGGATGTTGCAGATTGCCGATATAGGATGGGTTGAATGGCTCAGAATGGATAGCCATTTATCATCTTTGTTAGCTGTGCAGGATTCATGGGAAAAGGCCGTTTCAAGCACCTCATACAGGGTCTTGTCGTCTTTTTCATTGACTTTCAATTTCTGGTTTATTTCACAGGAGTCTTTAACTTTGTCATATTCTTCCTCATCTATCCAGACGTCAATCTGTGCGTTTGCGCGCTCAAGATTTTCAAAAACTTTAGCATCATTCATGTCGCCTATTTCCCAACTAAGGTTCAATCTTGCTCATCTTGAAATAAATAGTGAAGAAAAGCAGGAGAAATTTAAGAACAATTAGATCAACGGCATCCATGACAAGAAGAACACTGCCGACAAACGATCTTTTTATTTGAGTCGTTTATGATCTCAATTGGAAAATTCATGGTTTTTTCTTTTTTTAAGGTTGGTTTTTCATAAGTTTTTTTCTTATCTTTTTTCATCTTTCTCCCTCCTCTTGATAATTCCCTCAGCCAAAAAACCATTCATTATTTCTCTAAAATCATCTTTACCCTGATTTTCATCTACATCAAAGTTCCCCAGAAAATTCTTCAAGATATTTTTTGCAGGTAAATTCTCAGCTATTTGTTCCAATATCCAACAAGATGTCTCATTGAGAGTATAATGTTCACCGGTATCAATATTAAAAACCCAGTATTTTTCAAGCTCGCTTATCTTGTGCAGAAAGATATTTTCAGACAAACAATAAACGTCATATTCATTTACTTCCAACATTGAGGATCCTCAGCAAGGTAATCACCGGTTAAAGCATAGGCCATTGCACGACATCCACGGCATACCGGTATAAGGTCGCAGTCAGCGCATTTCCCCTTAATGTTTTTTGTATTTCTGATATCCCATAGTACTG
>CAYSLW010000299.1:0-2360 GCA_964431955.1 uncultured Candidatus Methanoperedens sp.
GTGAGCAGCAGCGTGTCGCCATAGCGCGCGCACTGGCAAACGACCCTTCCATTATCCTGGCTGATGAGCCAACTGGCGAACTCGACAGCATCACGGGGAATAAGATAATAGAACTGCTCGTTGAATTAAATCAAAAGTACGGCAAGACCACAATTGTGGTGACCCATGATGATAATATCTCTATAAAAGCAAAGAGATCAATAAGAATACGGGATGGGAGCATAGTCGCTGATGTTCGCTAAGATTGCCTTTTTAAACCTGATGCACAGGAGATCAAGAACTTTTTTAACCGTCTTAGCTATCGGTATTTCCGCGGCGTCTGTTATTTTGCTGGTGTCAGTCGCCGCAAGTATGAATCAGGAAAACGCACCCTCACCAGAACAGACGGATTTCTGGGTCATACCAGCAGGATCGGGCGTGTTCGACCCTGTAACAAATTCGGAAAAAACCATGCTGGGGAATGTGCACCAGCGGGTCGATGCCATAAAATCATATCCTGATGTGAAATCAGCAACCCCAATCCTGAATAAAGTGCTGTACGCTGCAAAAAAGGAGCCAAAAGTGATCCTTGGGATCGGTATCATACCTGATGGCACTTTTATTCCGCCAGAGGCTTTATCCACGGGAGACCCACGATACTATGGAAAAAACTGGACGCGCGAAGTTGCGATAAACCAGCAGCTTTCAAACCTGCTTGGAGTTAAAAAAGGAGATTACATATACCTGGGCGCATCCTCCAATGCTCTTCTGAATTCTACGCCTTTTAAGATTACCTCCATACAGGATTTTGCTGAATTTTCAGCCGCACCGGTAGCTGTACTGCACCTGTCCGAACTCCAGGAACTTACAGGTAATTTGAAAGGGGACAGAGCCAACCAGATCATTGTCCGGGGAGAGAAACTCATGCCGCTGCTTCAGGCATACTTTCCAGACGCCATTGTTCTTTCCGAGGCAGAATATTATGCGCACAGCATAACCGATGATAAGAGAACTCTCGCAACTGCGATAGCTGTTACCGTTGTTTCTTTTGTACTTGGGGTATTATTCATATCCAGCGCAATGATATTTTCAGTTAATGAAAAACAAAAGGAATTCGCTGCGATGAGGGCGATTGGTATTTCTGACAGGTCTATAATGAAAATCGTCATGTACGAAGCCGTTATGATTTCTATTATAGGAGGCAGCGCAGGCGTAGTATTGGGTTTTTCAGGCAGGTACGCTTTAAACGCTGCGACCCGTTCGCTGTTTGGAATCGACATCGTCTCATCTATAAATCCTGTGATAATCATCGCTGCTTTCTCCACAGCCGTAATTGCAGGAGTGGTCTCAGGGGTAATACCAGCGCTTCTGGGCAGGCGAGCGGACATAGTAAAGGTGCTGGGTGGTTAAGTGGCATCTAAAATACTTTTGGACTTATTTAAAAATTCTCTTCGCCAGTTAGGTTTCAATGATCGCACTATACTCGTATTTCAACTCCCATCCGACCTCAGGATAGTTATCGCAATGGCTGCGCTGACTTTTGCATCTGTGCTCGCGCCGCCTCTTGAGCATACTGCATTAAGAATAATATTTGGATTACCCTTAGTGCTGTTCCTTCCGGGCTATACGTTAATAGCCGCGCTTTTTCCAGGCAAAAAAGACCTTGATACTATAGAGCGCATTGCTCTCAGCTTCGGCCTATCCATAGCGATCGTTCCCCTCATCGGTCTTGCATTGAACTTCACGCCATGGGGCATCCGCCTTATTCCCATTATGATCTCATTAACTTTTTTTATCATGGTAATGGCATTTATAGCTCAACTCAGGCGGCTTAAGCTTGCGGAAAATATGCGGTTTGAAGTCAAATTCAAAGAAATGTATAATTCCCTTAAAACTGAAATGCTTGTTAAGCCTGAGAACCGTATTGATAAAATTTTAACTGTAGTTCTTGTTATTTCCATCGTGGCTGCTTTATTTATGCTCGTTTACGTCATCGTTACTCCAAAGCAGGGAGAGAAATTCACTGAGTTCTACATACTTGGCACAGGCGGCAAGGCTGAGGGTTATCCCACAGATCTTGCTGCAGGAAAAACCAGCGCCGTCATCGTGGGCATAGTGAACCACGAATACGAACCTGTCAACTACACACTTCGAGTTAAAATAAATGAGGATATACTTAAAGAGCAGCAGGTTCGAATGGCGCATAATCAAACATGGGAACGGCAAGTAAACTTTACTCCCCTGCGTGCAGGCACCGGAATAAAACTCCAGTTCCTCCTGTACAGAAATGATAATCTTACACAGCCTTATAGGGATACCCATTTATGGGTAAATGTAAGAGATTATAGTGTTCCGCCAAACATATCATAAAAAAAACAACG
>CAYSLW010000300.1:0-2352 GCA_964431955.1 uncultured Candidatus Methanoperedens sp.
ACTTTGCTTAATCTTAATCGTTATACCCCGCAGCTCTGCTGCGGTTGGGACAAGCTATGGTCAATGCAACCCTCAGTAGCCTGAGACATGAGATACCCCACAGCTCTGCTGTGGGGAGCTTCATTTACGTAATATTTTAAAAAATTTCAGCGTGTTTCACTTTACCGTTTTTATCACGGTAGTTCTTGCGTTCATAGACATAAGTTCGATTTCCACATCCAGCTTCTATCCATATCATGTACGCTGCATATCAGTTGCAGTCGGGGAAACATATACAGCGCCTCCCTCGTATTTGGAGGGACATTTTGTCAGCATCCTGAAGGCTTCGAACACGTTATTATTGAACCGCCCTGTCACCGCTGCCTGAATGTTTACAGCTTCTGGCGAGAGATTGGGTTTATCACCAGTATAAACAACATCTATTGTTGACTTGCCATCGGTCAACTTAAAAGTTAACGTACGATTGAGAGAGTCCCAGTGATCAGTGCCCGGGACCATGCTTCCATTGACTATAATAATCTTTCCTGCCAGGGGATCTCTTGCAGCAACCGCTTCACTAACATCATACTGGTTCGAGACCACGCCTGATGAAAAAGCAAGATATCCCAGTAAAACAGCAATAATAAAAACTCCTAATAACAATCGCTTTTTTTCATTCATTTGTTTCCTTACGAACTATATTGGATTAATTATCCTTAAAGATTTCTTCCATAGCATTATTACCCTGCCAAGTATTAAAGAGGCAGCCATGGAGTTATTGCCCATAATATTCATCGCATTCCTTGTTGCAGTTCTTTTCTCGATGCTCGGTCTTGGTGGTGCGATTATATATACCCCTCTTTTCTTCTGGCTTGGCATTCCTCTTCTTACTGCAATTCCTATGGCGCTTTTGTTGAATACAATAACCACTGCTTCAGCCTCGATGACCTATTTAAAACTACGATTAGTGGACAAAAGAGTTGCTTTCCCTATAATTTTCACTTCCATCATGGGTGCGTTTACAGGCTCGTATATAGCCCACAGGGTGGATACTGAGGTTATAATTTTTTTGCTTTCGCTGATCCTTCTTCTGGCAAGTATAAGACTACTTTTTTTTAACAGTATTGGATTCCCTACTGGAACGCTCGACAGGAAAACCCCGTATTTAAATACGGGGTTTGGAGCAGGCGCTGGCTTATTAATCGGTGTTGTATCATCGCTTGTTGGCATAGGCGGAGGCACTTTCATCGTGCCGCTCCTTTTGATTCTCGGGTTTAAAACTAAAAATGCCGTGGCGACGTCCGCTTTTATAATCACGTTCATGTCCTTATCCGGATTTCTCGGGCATTTGAATTTCGGACAGCAGCAGCTTGACGCAAAATTACTGTTCTATGCAGGTGCGGCGGCGTTTATAGGCGCACAGGCAGGCTCGAGGGTAATATTCAAGCGCGCTTCGCCCAGAACAATTGAATTGATGTTTGCGGTAGTGCTGCTGTTTATGGCGGGTATACTTTTATACGGTTTAATGTAATTTTACCCCATTGGTCTTGGGTTAAGGATTATACTGGTTAAACGCTCATCGGTTTTGAACAAAATAAACCGCAGATGAACGCAAAACTTTATGAAAGTTTTATCAAACGAGGGGTATGCAAAGCATACCCCAACACTTCGCAAACCGAAGTCTCGGTTTATGAACGCAGATTGGCTCGATTTGAACACTTTCACTCCGCTCTTACCACAGGTTTTTAGGTATAGACTTTGAAGTATTTTTCCAGTATCCACCAAAGTATTCTTTGAGTTTTATCGCAAAAAAGATAAAGGGAAGGTCAAGCAGGATATTGAGAAAAGAGTTCCCGCACCTGCGGGAATGGTGCGAAGGCCATCTCTGGGCTCCTGGCTGCTATCACGGTTCGGTTGGGCAGGGCTGGGAAGTTGTTGAGAAATACATTTCCACGCAGAACTGTTCTGCCAGTGAGAAAGCTTTATAGGCAAAAAACGCTATCAAGCCCTGTACCTTAAGTACGGGGTATAGTGACTTCAGCAGGATTATCTCATGCTCGTATAGGGCGATACGAATCCAGAGAGACTTTTATTAAAAGCTGAAAATAGGCGCAAATTATAAGTAGATTTGGACCTATACATTCCAATAGAAAAAAGGAGTTATCGTCTATATTATCAAATTGGAATTATATAATATACGAAGTACTGTGTATACGGTTAGGTTAAGCTTAATTAAAGGTTGATCTGCTTTTCGACACTATGCGAATAACTCAACAATAGAAAAAGGAGGATATCTTATGTTAGAAACGAATCAATCTTTTAAGGGTGAAAAGGGCTTGGAGTTAACCACTGTAGAATGGCTTCTCGACCATC
>CAYSLW010000301.1:0-2346 GCA_964431955.1 uncultured Candidatus Methanoperedens sp.
GATGAAAAAACCGCAAAAGAAAATCAATATTCACCCCGTTAGAAAGCCCCTCCATTTATGGCAGGGATGAAATAAATAAAGACTTAATTCCTTATAGAAAGGACGGGGCCTTATACCCTGCCCTTTCTAACGGGGTTTACTTCTTGACGATATAAACTTATAAACTGAGGAACATCCCATAGATTCCACGACTTTTACCGGGACAGGACGTATAAAAAAACGAGCTTGTGCAGTTTTATCTTGATTTTTGCAATTTTTATGCAATAATCAGCGCTAAATTAATTTTAAGGGGGGCTTCATGCTTATCGAATTTAGCGTTACCAATTATCGATCTTTCCTGACAACCCAGTCGCTAACACTGACGGCAAACACCGCTACCGAATTGCAGGAAGAAAACAGCTTTGTCTCACCTGTATCAAATTTGCCGCGTCTTCTTCGCTCTTCCGTCGTTTACGGCCCAAACGCAGCGGGCAAAAGCAATCTGATTCAGGCCATTGCTTTCATGAAGAGATTTGTCTTGTTATCAGCTAAAGAAAGCCAGGAAGGCGAAAAAATTGACGCAACACCGTTTCTTTTTAACCGGCAAAGCAGCCGGAATTCTTCCGAGTTTGAAGTCATGTTCATCCAGGACGGTATCCGTTACCAGTATGGTTTTGCCGTAAATTCCGAAAGAGTAACAGGAGAATGGTTGTTTGCCTACCCCGAAGGCAGGGCGCAAAAGTGGTTTGAACGAAACTTCGATCCCACGACCCAAAAGGATATCTGGTATTTTGGTCCTAAATTCACTGGCCGCCGTAAGGTCTGGCAGGAGGCGACCCGTAGCAACGCGCTTTTTCTTTCAACCGCAATTCAGTTGAACAATGAACAGCTTAAACCGATATTCAACTGGTTTGATCATAAACTACATGTTATCGGCCAGGGGGAAAACATTTCTCCAGGATTCAGCGCTGACGAATGTGAAAAAGAAGAGAAGAAAAGGAAAATTCTCAAGTTTATGAATGCAGCAGATCCGTCGATTACCGATATCTTTTTGGAGAAAAAAGAATTTTCCACGAAGGACTTGCCCGCTGAAATGCCGCAAAGCCTTAAGGAAGAAATCAGCAAAGAGTTCGATGGCAAGAAACTGACCAGTCTATTTTTTATGCATCCATCTTCCGATACAGAGGAAGATGTGGCTCTTGAATTCGACGAAGAGTCCGCCGGTACTCGCAAGCTTTTTGCCCTGGCAGGCCCATGGCTGGATGTCTTGAACAATGGGCTTGTTCTCTTTGCAGATGAACTGGATACAAGCCTGCATCCTCTCCTGGTGCGATTTCTTTTGAATCTCTTCCATAACCCCGAAACAAATCGACACAACGCTCAGTTGGTTTTTACTACCCATGATACTACGGTCCTGGATCAAACACTCATGCGGCGGGATCAGGTATGGTTTGTTGAAAAGGATGCGGAAAATGCCACCCGCCTCTATCCGTTATCGGATTATAAACCACGCAAGGGCGAAGCCCTGCAAAAAGGCTATTTATATGGCAGGTATGGCGCTTTACCGTTTCCAGGCGAATTGAGGTTTTGATGGGTACCGACGATCTGTTTCACAAGAAAAAGAAGCGAAAGGCTGAATCGTTGCATCGCCGGCGGGCAATGAAGGCCCCATATGACGTGATACTCATCGTCTGCGAGGGGAAAAAAACCGAACCAAATTATTTTACTGAATTGAAAAAGGCATTCCGGTTAAGCAACGCCAACGTGAGGATTTGTGGCCGTGGATCAGACCCTCTCAGCGTTGTGGATTTTGCCATTGAGACTTTTCGGCGGGAACCGGAATTTGATCGTGTCTATTGTGTCTTTGACCGCGACAGGCATACAACATACAATGCGGCCCTGGATAGGGTGCGTCGGACAAGGCTGGGCAAAGGAGGTAAAATATTCGCTGTTCCTTCGGTTCCCTGTTTTGAGTTTTGGCTATTGCTGCATTTTACATACACCACCAGGCCTTTCGATGCTCCTGCCGGTGATTCTATCTGTTTCAGGGTTATAGAAGAATTGAAAAACCATCTTCCTGCATACCAAAAGGGAGATCAGGATATTTTTAACAAAACACAGTATAAGCTGGATAACGCCATTACAAATGCCCGTCGTGTTGAACAATTCCATCAAACTTCCGGGACCGACAATCCTTCTACCTGTGTGCATTCTTTGGTGGAATATTTGCGGGATTTGAAGAAGTAATAAAAGAAACTGAAGCGGCTTTGGGCCGGACGGCTAAAAGCGGCGGCCTTTTGAAAGATGGCAGACTTTAATAAACATGTGAGCATATTGGAGCCGCTCGCCGTTTACCCGCTGCTATAG
>CAYSLW010000302.1:0-2341 GCA_964431955.1 uncultured Candidatus Methanoperedens sp.
GGCGCATACCCCTTCTTTTGTTAAAACTTTCCCAAAGTTTTATCGGAAGGGTTATTGGGTCGCCATACTGCAGCTGAACTGATGTATATAAAACGCCTGATATCTGATTTTCTGGCTGCCTCAAGAAGATTCAATGTTCCATTGATATTGTCATCTGCATCATATACTGGATCCTCAATTGATTTTTTTACATTTATCTGGGCAGCCGTTTGGATTATGATATCTGCTTTGCTGCCAAGCTCATCTACGATTTTCCTGTCACGGATATCCCCTTTTACTATCTCTATTTTTGACGGCACCTTAAAATCATTCAGCTTGTTAGATTTAATCGCATTCGCCTACACCTTTTTGAATTGTGGTTTTTAAAGATTCAGTAATAGCTCAACTAAGTAAGAGCCGTCCTGTCCTGTTATGCCGGTGATTAATGCTGTTTTCATTATTATTCTCCCTTTTCAAGATATCCTGCTATGTACTTTGCAAATTCATCAAAGTCTCCAAGATTGTTTTGTAGTATTTCATAAACCATCTCCACATCTACTTCTGCATACATGTGAACCAGAATATTTCTAAACTTTGCAGCTTCAGCAAATCTTTCTGCAAAATCCTCTGGAAGAATCCCCACCTCTCCTAAAATCTCTATCACTTCTTTGTAAGTTTCTGGTTTTCTAAAACCCTCCTTTGATATGACCATCTCCCCTATATCCAGAACACATTCCAATGATACTTCTAAATATCTTTCTATTGCGCCTCTCAACGTAAAATCTTCATTTATATCCAGAATGCCGTATTTTTTGTATGAATCCAGTATTTTTACATATTTTTGTAATCTTTCCAACTTATTCAAAATCTCATTCTTCATAGTAAGCCTCTCGTGGCAATTCTTTTAATTGCCAAATTTGTATGTCTATCCATATAATATTTCATGTCAAGATAATTTGATAAAATCCCACTCTCAACCCTAATCTTTGTTTCTATGTCATCTTTCAAAATCTTTCCATGCTTGATTATATTATATTTTAGTAAAAGAGGGGCATCATTCATAATTACCAGGTCAATTCTATCTGTTTTTAGGATACTCGTTAACTCAGATATCAATTTTAGTTGTAGATTGAATATTTCCTTCTTGCTCAGGGATTCATCCAGAAAAACTGCCAGATCCACATCGCTCAGCTTTCCTTCCCTTCCTTCCGCTACTGAGCCGAAAAGATATGCAAGTTTAACATGCTTTTGCTTACTTAGAAATTCCACAACTCTCCTGTCCTGTCCCATTTTATTGCATGTCTCGATGTCTTCATCCATTTCATTCTCCTCATTTAAAAGTATATCTTGGTCTTAAGTATTATTTCCTGTTGGGGATGTTTAAAAATGTTTAAATATCTGCTTGCTCAAGCATATCTTTAATCGCATTCGCCTATACCTTTTTGGATTGTGGTTTTTAAAGATGACCTTCTGATAAGCCTGTGTACCTCATATCCTTTACTTAATAAAAATTCTGCAAGATATGCACCGTCCTGGCCTATAATTCCTGTTATTAATGCCTTTTTTTCCATAATAATTGATATAACTATTAAATTTCAACATCTAACAAAAGATAATTTTTCTTTTTAACTTCCTTTGCCCTTCATTATTTTACTCATACATAACTTCAATCCACGCTCTATTAAATATTTGGGTTCAAACCCAAGGATTTTTTTTGCTTTTGTGATATCCGCATAGCTTTCCCTGATATCTCCAGTCTGGGCACCTGCAAACTCAGGCTCCAATTTCCTGTTTGAAATCTCAATGATAATTTCAGCCAGCTTTTTAATTCGAGTGGGTTTGCCTGTTCCTATATTAAAGATTTCTCCAACCGCTTTCTTGTCTTCCATTGTATTAAATATGGCGTCCACCACATCCTCAATATACACAAAGTCCCTCGTCTGGTTTCCATCACCGAAGATTATCGGATTCTGGTTGTTTCTCACCTGTTCAATGAACTTCGTTATCACACCTGAATAAGAACTCTCTGGATTCTGCCGGGGGCTGAAAATGTTAAAAGGACGAAGGCAGACTACAGGAAGCCCGTAGAGACTGTAGTAAAGCCTCGTATATTTCTCGCCTGTAAGTTTGCTCAGTCCGTAAGGTGAAAGTGGGTTGGTGGGATGCTCTTCATTGATAGGCAGAATTTCAGGCTTTCCATACACTGCGGCTGAACTGATATATATGAAACGCCCGATGTCTGATTTTCTGGCTGCCTCAAGAAGGTTTAACGTTCCATTGATGTTGTTATCTGCATCATAGACCGGGTCTTCTATTGACTTATTGACACTCGTCTGGGCTGCTGTATGAATTATTGTATTCG
>CAYSLW010000303.1:0-2331 GCA_964431955.1 uncultured Candidatus Methanoperedens sp.
TCTCCTTATCTTTGAATAAGCCAGATTTCCAATCGTCTATGATTTGTTTTCTGTACTTTTCAACTTGGTCAGGTGGAAAATATCTATGAATAAAATCCCAACTATATACATTTTGTGACATATTTAGTAAATATATAATTAATATATATTAAACATTTACCCCAGGATGTGAGTGGACACTAACTTTAGGTCAAGTCCTATATTCGTCCATGCTGCCTCATCTTTCGGATTAATCTCTATAGCCTTATCAAATGCAACCAGAGCTTCTTCAATTCTACCCAAATCATGTAGACCAACTCCTTTATTGTACCATGAAATCGCAGATTTCGGATTAATCTCAACAGCCTTTGGCTGATGTTTTTCTTTTTTCCCTCCCTTTTTTGTCAATGTCATAAATATCCCTCTCCGAATATTTTTGCAGATAAATGGTGGACTGCGCCCCTTCGAGTAGACAATTAGTTAAGGTGCTATATTTAAACTTAACGCCCTCTCAAAATTGACTGGCGATTTGTAGCCGCTCCTGCATGAAATCAACCATCGCTAAAGCTTGATGTCCTCGTTCTCTACCAGAATCCTGAACTCCTCAAGGCTGACGCGCCCGCTTTTCTGCAACTTATCCTTTGCCTGCTCTCGTTTCCCCACGTTTTTTTGCTCCTCTTTAGCAAGCTGTAGCTCTTTCATCCGCTCAAGATAACTTCCAAGCTCATCCCGCAGTTTGGGTATTTCAGCCTTGATAGCCGCTATCTTCTTCCGCAGCGGTGCTATCCCCTTATATTTTTCAGACAATAGGGAATGATGAGAGTCAGCCTCCTTGCGGAGTGTGTCTATATTACTATACAGGCTAATCATCTCCTCATGGTATTTCTGGGATTCCTGCGCAAGGGTTTGAATCTGCGCATGCAAAGAATCCATATCCGTGTATATCTCTTTTGCCCGGCTATATTCCACGGAAATCTCGCTGTGGACTTCATTAGCCTTTTTAGTGGCGTCAAGCCTCTGGCTTAACTCGTTTAGACGATTAAAAATATTGATCTCATGCGGAAGTGGGAGGTCGGCAGTCAAAAAAAGGTTAAGCTCTTCGCTGTACGCTTTCTCGAGGGTTTCTAGTCTTCCCCGTGCGGTCTGATTCAGCTCGTCGCGAGTCTTCTTGAGTTCGCCCACTTTTTCACTGAATTCTTTGCCTTTGCTCTTGAGCGCGTCCCGGACGGCTTTCAATTCTGCGATTCTGGCATTTGTTTCATCACGCTTTTTCCGCAACTCTGATGCTTTCTGGGATAACTCTTTAACCTGTGCATTTGAACCGTCACGTTTAGCCTTTAGTTCGCTGCCCCCTGCATTATGTAATGAGATTTCTCGAAACGTATTTTTCAGTCCCCTCTCATTCTGCTCTATTCGCTGCCTGAGTAGGTTGATTTTTTCTTTCAATTCCCGTTCTGAAAGTTTGGGGAGCACCTGCTGTATAACCTGAGCGTTCACATTTTCAGCCAAGCTTAATCCCACCTTTTTGTTTTTCCCAGTAAGAAAGGGCAGTGTTATGACTTTCAATCCTGCGTTTTAACCAGTTAAACCGCCCTTCAATTTCGCTTATTTGCTTATCGTAATCCCTGGCAGAGCCAGTATCCTGCTTTGGTTTATCCTGAAGGGATATCAGCTCTTTATGGGAAGAGTTTGCTTCATTTAATTTATCTATAACTCCTTTGCATGATACGATTATTCCAGCCTTTTTGGCTGCAGATTCAAAATCGTAAAGGAGTTTTTTTATTTCTACTATCGTCCTTTCTTTGTCGTCTATACTTTTTGAATTTTGAAGCCTTCTCTCAAACTCTTCTATTCTGCTGCCCAGACGCACCATATCCTGAGTGCTGGCAGCCTTACCTGCTCGCATCTTTTCAAGCACCTGATTGAATATCTCTTCCCTTTGTTTTTTTGCCTGGTGGAAAAGGAGATGATACTTCTCATTAAGGACAGTGATTCTTACCTCGGTTGTTCCTATCTCTTTTTTAATTGCATCCGACTGCTGTTTGGCAGCATTGCGCTTACTTTCAAGCTCTGAAAACTCTGAATTAAATGTCGAAAGGAATCGATTGTGTTTGTCAATAACCTGCTCGATTAACCTCGTGCATTCGATTATTTCGCTCATAAAGGGTTACGCCCCTTTATGACGTATAGGGTATGCTTTGCATACCCTTCATTTGATAAAACTTTCTTAAAGTTTTTCATAAAGGGTTACGCCCCTTTAGGACGTATAGGGGTACCTTCTCCCGAGTCACGCCTCTGGAGGGCGTGTCCACGTAAACCGATACCCCGGTTTACGTGGTGTTCAGGTATGCG
>CAYSLW010000304.1:0-2327 GCA_964431955.1 uncultured Candidatus Methanoperedens sp.
TTTTCTTTTTAGAAAGGAAGAAGCAGGAATTAGTTGAAGAATTGGATAAAAAAGGCGTATCAAAGTTGAAGTGGGGGTATTCCTGGAATATCAGGGCAGGAGAAGTTGTTGAATTGTGATGAAGAAAATGAATGAATAAATATATGAAGATCCGTTATCAAACGGCAAGGGCAAAGTACCAGATGATATGGAAGCACTGGCGCATCATTAATGAGCTGCTTGTGAGGTTCGGGCAGGATATATGCAGACCGATAGCGCCGAAATGCCGCGCATGCCCTATTATTGAGCTATGTCCCAGCAGTAAACAAAGTAAATAATCCATGAGTTAACTTTTTTAATATCCTGGGAAATATCAACATATGCGTTTTGACCTGCACATCCATTCAAACCACTCATCTGACTGCAGCCTTTCCATTGACGCTATCCTGAAGCAGGCTGTTGAGCGAGGTCTTGACGGGATTGCTATCTGCGACCACAATAAAGTCGAGGGGAGCCTTCTTGGCAAACGGCGGGCAAAGGAAGTGAACCTGCCTCTGCTTGTGCTTTCAGGAGTGGAAGTTTCAACAACCGAAGGACATCTTATCATACTCGGGATAACGGATAATCTCCAGCCAGACCTTTCGCCTCAGGAGACTATAAGGATTGCCCATCAAAAAGGAGGCATCGTTATCGCACCTCACCCTTTCAAGATAAGAAGCATCGGCAGCGTGGATGGACTTGATATTGATGCGATTGAGACCTTCAATTCCAGGTGCATATTCGGGGAGAACACGAAAGCAAAAAAGATGGCGCAGACTCTTGGAAAACCCGAAGTTGGAGGAAGCGATTCCCACATGCTTTCAACAATAGGTCTTGGGTTTACGGAAATAGATGCTGACCCAAGCGAGGAGTCTGTCCTGAAAGCAATCAAAGACGGAAAAACACGCTCAGGCGGAGAAATCACTCCCCTGTATGTTGTCTTTATCCAGGTTGTGCGCGGGTTCAGACGATCGCTCACCAGGCTTGGAAAAGAACTCCACAGCAAGATTTTTCAATGGAATGAACCAATGTAGCATGAAGGTAATATGGCGGAATATGATGTAATCGTTGTAGGAGGAGGCATCAGCGGGCTCCTGTCAGCCCTGACTCTTTCAAGACATGGGAAAAGCGTTCTTGTGATTGAAAAAGATAATATCGTGGGAGGTAATTGCAACAGTTACACCGTGGATGGCTTCCAGGTGGACACGGGCCCGCATGCCATAACCCACCTGCGGGAAGGACCTCTTCGCCGTTTGATGGATGAATATTTCACCTACGTGCCCGTGTTCGTGGACTACGGACATTACTATGTGCGTACCGAGAAAGGGCTCACAAAGATACCCTCCAATATTAAAGAATTTGTCACTTTTGACGTCCTGCCCAGAAAAGACAGGCTCCTGCTTTCGCAGGCTTTAACAAAAGCAATTACGCATATGACCTTCGGGGTGCTGGATGCAGAACAGCCTGTTTTTGATTTTCTGCCAAAAGGGCTGTCCAAAGACACTTATGATTTTGTGGATGCAATCGCATATTTCCTCTCTGGAAAATCCATGAAAGAGACCTCAGTTCACCGCGTATTATACGGGAGCAGTTTTATCAGGGACAGCGTCTCAGAGGATATTTTCGACGCTACACGATCAGAGGGCTCATCAGGTTCGTATACTGCACAGATAACCGATAAGCTTTCAAAATACCAGTTCACAGCTCATCTTTCAACTTTGGGCAGGCTTGCCACCAATAAAGTAGCCTATGCACAGGCGTATCCGCGCGGCGGTCTGAAATCATTTTTAAATGCGGTTTTATATTCCATGCCTGAAACTGTGAAGATTGAAACAAATTCAAGTGTTAAAGAGATATTGATAGAGAACGGAAGAGTTACTGGAGTCGCAATAGATAATGATTCTTTCACATCCGATATTGTTGTGTATACAGGTTTTGTGAAAAACCTCCCTTCCCTTGTTGATCTGCCATCCGATTATGCACAGAAACTTTCCCGTATAGAACAAACGCTGAGCCTCACTATATGGCTGGGATTGAGTGAAAAAATGAAGGAATTCGATTATACGGGCTCAGAGGTATGGTTCAGGGACGGCGCATACTGGGCAATGCCCATCAGCAATTACGATGCATGTATTGCGCCAAGAGGCAAGCAATTGATCGGGTTCACGTTCGTTATTCACGACAAAAAAAATATAGAGCAGGAAAAGAAAAAGGCGCTAGAATTAATCCTGCGGGCCGTGCCAGGCATTGAGAGCAGGATTGAAATGACACACTGCCAGGTGACAATCCCTGAAAAAGCCGCAGTAACC
>CAYSLW010000305.1:0-2312 GCA_964431955.1 uncultured Candidatus Methanoperedens sp.
GCCATCTACCTGCCTTTTGTGGGGATGTTTGTAAAAAAATACAAAATCTTAAGTTTTGGAATCTTTATCTCTTTCCTGTTAACAGGATTAACTATAGAAACCACTCATATACTTAAAGAGTTACAAAATATAAAAGTTCATGGTGCAGCACTTTTCTCCTCTCTTGTTTTTTCCCCTGTTATTTTCTATTATTTTGCTCATTTCTTTTTCAGTACCTACCCTGATTTTGTGCTCGGTGCTCTTATTATCGGGGTAGCTCCTGTGACTGTAGCCTCCGGAACTGTGATGACTTCAATTGCTCTGGGAAATATACCTTTGAGCTTATTCATTTGTGTACTGGGAAATCTTTTTTCAATTATAACGATTCCTTTTATGGTTAATCTCATTCTTCAATTCGGAGAAATATCAATCCGTCTGCCGGTTGCGAAAATGCTGATTGAATTATCTTTTACAGTGCTTCTTCCCGTCCTTATCGGTCAGGCTCTCCGGATAAAGCCGAAAGATAAAATAGTTTCCGTAAGAGATGGCATCTCGATCTTCAATCAAAGTATTGTTTTATTGATAATACTCAATGCCCTATCAAGCTCGATAGATGGAATTCTTCATGCCGGATCAATACTTTTATTAATTTTTTTGCTTATGATTTGCCTGCATTTGCTCATAATTTCAGTAAACAGGATTATTGCATGGCTTCTTCGCCTGGACCTCCCTTCCATGGCTGCCTTTACGATTCATACCTCACAAAAAACATTAACTGTTTCCTATCTGGTATGGGCAGGTTATTTTGCGGCAAAATTTCCCATGGCCTTCATTCCGGCAATAGCCTATCACCTCACACAAATGGTTATGGACACGTTTGTTGCTCACTGGTTCAGAAGAAAAAGCGAAACAGTAAAACTTATGGCATGAAATGAAAAATCGAACTCTGTTCAAATCTATTATTTATTATCTATCCGGAAACCAATTTTGGATACAAGTGAGTTCTCAATTCGGAAACAGACAATGAGAGGGGGCGGTTATGAGGAAAAAAATCAATTCGATTATTGTCTTAGGTCTTGGCAAGGTTGGTTCCCTGGTTGCCATACTGCTTCATGAAACCGGTTTTGATGTGACGGGGGCGGATATTAACGATTCAATAGATCTGCCGGTTAAGAAGCGAAAAGTCGATCTTTTAAAACATGATACCCTGCATCAAATGATGAAGAACTTTGATGCGGTTATCTCATGTCTTCCGTACAACTTTAATAAAGATGTAGCCTCGGTTGCTCATAAACTCGGCATGCACTATTTTGACCTTACCGAGGATATTGAGACAAGTAAGGCAATTATTAAAATGAGTAAAAATGCCAGAGCCATTATGGCACCCCAGTGCGGCCTTGCTCCTGGATTTATTGCCGTTGCCGGAGCATCTCTTGCCGAATCCTTTGAAAAAATCCGTAATATAAGGCTTCGCGTCGGCGCTCTGCCGCAGCACCCTACCGGCCTTCTTGGATATGCCTTCAACTGGTCACCCGAAGGGGTTGTGAACGAATACCTGAATGACTGCGAGGTAATAGAAGACGGTCATAGGAAATTCGTATCTCCGCTGGAGTGGCTGGAAACTCTTGTAATCAATGGCGTACAGCTGGAAGCCTTCACCACATCCGGTGGGATTGGCAGCATGTGCGAAACCTATAATGGAAGGGTCGAAAACCTGGACTACAAGACGATCCGGTATCCGGGTCATGCCAAACTCATGAATTTTGTTTTCCACGAACTCCTGATGCGTCAGGACAGGATAAGAACCGGTGAAATACTGGTCAATGCCAAACCTCCTGTGAAAGAGGACGTTGTATATATTCATGCTTCAGTTGAAGGATGGAAAAGAGGGTCTCTGTCCCGTGATGAATTTGTCAAAGCGTATTACCCGATGGAAATAGCCGGTCGCATATGGAGGGCTATTTCATGGACTACTGCCGCCTCTGCCTGCGCGGTTGTAGAAATGGTAAATAATGGTGATTTGCCGGCTAAGGGCTTTTTAAAACAAGAGTCAATTCCACTTGATAAGTTCATGAAAACAATGAATGGCCGTCTTTACGATGAAAAACTTCATGGAGGAAAATGTTAGCAACAGATCCTTTGGCTTGAAGATGATATTTCTGTTTCATTTGCGCAAAGAAAATATAGGGGACGCCCTTCATATCTATAGTTTTATATATCAATCAGACAAAAGCCTTCATCATCCGCTATCTTTTCACCACGCCTGACCGACTGACTTACACCCGGAAGAGACAGATACAGCTTCCCCGAAAGCTCCGACATGCTCATCCCAA
>CAYSLW010000306.1:0-2293 GCA_964431955.1 uncultured Candidatus Methanoperedens sp.
CCTTCAGACCCTTCCTCACGGAAACGCCCTTGCCTTCGGCTAATACTTTTGTTAATATATCAAATATTAACAGAGTTCACGTATAAGGGACTTACACCCTATAAGTTCACGCCCATGCCGGGCGCACACAATGCCAATGCAGCGGACCACATAAGACGGGGCTTTTTTGACAATTATCCCTTAAAATATTTCGGAGTCTTTATAGACTGTTTTGGCTTTAAATGTGGCCGCTGATTGGCGGCGGTATAAAAGCAGAGGTAAAATATGGCAAGAAAAAAGAAGGTGAACAAAGATATCGAGCAGTACGATCACGCGGGTAAGAAACGGCTGAACAATCCGCCGGTGGGGTTAGTATCTGAAGACACTGAACCATACCAAGAATCCAAGAAGACATACGAATACGACCCACATCTTGATCCGCAACTGCAGTGGGCGGGCAAGGCCGAGCATACATCCTTTGAAGTGCCGACCCAGAGCCTGCATGTGCATGAACGGATCGATCCGAAAACGATTATTAACACAGTACAAAAAGAAAAAACCGCCCATAAACAAATGTCGCTTTTTGAATCTGAAAAGAAACCGCTGCGGGAGGCGATTGAGTTTTACAAGCACAAAGAAGGCTGGAGCAACCGGCTGATTGCCGGGGATTCTTTGCTGGTGATGAACTCGCTGCTGGAAAAAGAGGGCATGGCCGGCAAGGTGCAGATGATCTATTTTGATCCACCATACGGCATCAAGTACGGCTCCAATTTCCAGCCTTTTGTGAACAAGCGGGATGTAACAGACAGAAAAGACGAAGACCTGACCGCCGAACCCGAAATGATCAAAGCTTTCCGTGACACCTGGGAGCTGGGGATTCATTCATATCTTACCTACCTGCGGGATCGGCTGTTGCTGGCCCGGGAATTGCTGAATGAAAGCGGAAGTGTGTTTGTGCAAATCAGCGATGAGAATGTGCATCATGTACGGGAACTTATGGATGAGGTGTTTGGTAAAAATAATTATGTTACAATGATTGCTGTTAAAAGGCCCACAATGGCTAAAACAATTATTAGAAACAATTTCATTTTTATCCTCTGGTATACAAAAAATAAAACATCAATAAAATCTCACAAGCTATTTTCAGAGCGTGCCCAAGAAGAAATGCCAGGATTTGAAAAAAAGTCATTAGGTATGGAGAACATAAAAAGTGGAGAGACAAAAAATGTTACTGTTGATATTCGAAAGAATATCAAAGCATATTATAAAGAATGGAGAATCTATCAACTGGACAATCTCGTTGCTATTGGTGAAGGCTCTGAATCTTCAAAAGAACCATATAAATTTAAAGGACAGCTATTTAAACCAGGGTTAGGCAAAAGCTGGAAAACCGATAAGAATGGATTAATAATACTTGAGAAAGAAAATCGACTTGAAGCAAGAGGTGGTACTTTATGTTATAAAAACTATTTTGATGATTACCCAATTGTTGAGATAAGCAATCTTTGGGAGGATATGGCAGGTCCTAATAAAGATGTAATCTATGCTGTGCAAACTAAGGATACGAACATCGAACGCTGCCTCCTCATGACCACCGACCCGGGCGACCTGGTACTTGACCCCACTTGCGGCTCCGGCACAACCGCCTATGTCGCCGAACAATGGGGCCGACGCTGGATTACCTGTGACACCTCTCGCGTTGCGCTCACCCTTGCCAAGCAGCGGCTCATGACAGCCAATTTTGAATATTACCAGCTTGCACATCCGCATGAAGGCGTGGGCAGCGGATTTATATACAAAACATTGCCGCACATCACTCTTGGAGCCATTGCCAACAACGAGCCCTCCAAAGAGGAAACCCTTTACAACCAGCCCAAAGTTGATAACAAGAAAACCCGTATCACCGGGCCGTTCACGGTTGAGGCAGTGCCTTCGCTTCGCGCCAGGTCTTTGGAAGAAATCGAAAAAGAAAACCAGGGTACGGGCGCGAGCGTGGCCCGCTCCGGTGAAACCCTGCGCCAGTCCCAGTGGCGGGACGAACTCCTAAAAGCAGGAGTACGCGCCAAGGGCGGCAGAAAACTGGAATTTACCCGCGTGGAGACCATGAGTGGAACCCGCTGGATACAATGCGAAGCAGAAACAAGGGAAGACAAACCGCAAAAGGTATTTGTGGTGTTCGGCCCTGAACATGCACCGCTGGAACAGCGCATGGTGGAAAACGCCTGGCAGGAGGCAAGGTCGTTTAAACCGGATATCCTCCTTTTTTGCGCTTTCCAGTTTGATGACGAGGCGGCCAAGGATATTGACGAACTGA
>CAYSLW010000307.1:0-2248 GCA_964431955.1 uncultured Candidatus Methanoperedens sp.
ATCTGCATGTAAATAAAGATGATTTTAAAATGGCAGTATTATAGTGTAAGGTGAGCTATAATAACAAATTAAAAGAACCAGGAGAGAGAATCGTCAAACTTGAGAATAAAAAATAATTTATATAAACCTATCATAATAAATTTGAGTGAACAGGAGTATTTATGAAAGCTAAAAAAACTCGCTATTTAATACCTTTATTAATCTTGACAATAATTATAACTTTTTGTTCTTTCTCCTGCAGCACACCAAGTCCAACTAAGCAAACTATAGAAGAAACGGCTCAAGAAACTGCAGAGAAGCTTACTGTTGAAGAGCCTGAAGAGGAAGTAAAAGAAGAAGTTGCTGCAGAAGAGCCGGTAGTAGAAGAAGTTACTGATGAACCGGTTAATGGTGATGAAGGGAAGCGGACTATTGCGGCACCTCGACTTCAGAACACCGTTACTCTCGATGGAGAAATTTCCGGAAACGAGTGGGACGACGCAGGTCAACTTTCACTCAACTTTGTTTATAACAACGGCGAATCATCCACAACGTATTCAGGAACCATTTACCTCGAACACGACGGAGCTTCCCTCTGGATATGCATCCGGGTCCAAGATGATGATGAGAACAGGTACCCGGCGGAGATGTACGACTACGCCGCCATTCTGTTTGATGCGAATGGAGATGGGGAGATTGGTCCCGGGGATGACTCTGCTATCCTACATCATGGCCTGGGTTCCTTCGACCTCAGGCCTGACGAAAAGGGGGTTTGGCTGTTTGACACTGAATTTGGCGGGAACAGTGATGTCGATGGAGAATCGAGATGGGCTGGAGGATGGTACACATATGAGATGCGTAAGCCGTTGAATTCAGGAGACACCAAGGGATACGATATCGCCATATCTCCGGGAGATACCATACTCTCCAGCAGTTGCTTTTGGGACGCCGGCGAAGCCACAGGTTGGTCTGCGGACGCCGGAAGTTTTTATATAAGACTTGAACCGTAGCCAGTCACGCTTGGAATTTCTCGGGGAAAGCCTTTTTATAGCCTATATTTAGCATAGTAACCATTTTAGATACAAGTAGTGCATTCTATTGAAATACAAAAAAGGATATAAAAGGGGGAATATATGTTCTTTTTGGTTATTAGTTACTGCCTGTAAATTTAATATTTACATTATTCAGATTTTTAAAGGAAATAGGATTTTTCTGGTTCAAAAGAAAAAAATAACTTAGTGTTTGAGAAATTAGAAGAGATTAAAAAAGATTTCGATAAAAAATTATACAGTGTTTTCATAGAAGAAACACTAGTATAAGATAGTTATTGATGACGAGTGTAAATCTTAGGAAGGAGGCGAGATGAAGAAGCTTCTTAGTGGCATACTCATTTTACTGATTGTGATGTTTACAATTAGTTGTGCTGGCGGTATATCTCAGGAGAATTACAATCAGGTCAAGAGTGAGCTCACTTCTGCACAGAGCCAAATTCAGAGCCTGGAGAGCTACCTTGAGGAAGCAGATGGCAAAATTATTAAGGCACTTGCATACGCTGTGGCCCTTGATTTGTGGAAGGATAGCTATCGCCAACATTATGGCTTTGAGCCTAAATACGAGTTTGAAACTGAAGAAGAATGGGGGCAAGCGATTGACGAGGCGATAAACGACGCCATTGATGCTGGACAAGATGTAGAGTTAAGAGAAGCCTGGCAAGCCTACTCTGAATTGATGCAGCTATATACAGAGGAGACCCAGGGAATGAGCGAAGAAGATCAGATAGCATATTGGGAGGAGCATCAGGCAGAATACATACCTCTCTATACAACAGTCGAGTTTTGTCTCAGCGAAGGCATTTTGAATGCGCTGAAGTAGCTATTGATTGCTAAAGCTTTACTGGCAATTTCAGTGACACAATAGTGCACAATGTTCAGTGACAGTTCAGTGTGGCTGGTCTCTCTGTTATGAACTCATTTAAGCAGCTATCTGATGCTGTGGTATAACTGGAGCATCTGAAAGCATCTAATCAAGATAACAAAGTGGGGCTTTCCTATAATCAATATAAGCTACCGAAGGGGGATCCTACTGTCTATTGTGCTAACTTTTTAGTAGTAAAGTGATAAATTATAATTCTATTTCCTGTTTTTCAACCTGGACTTTTCGATAATGGTAAAAATTTGCCTTATATAAAATAATTAGTAGAGCCCAGGAAAAAAATGCAAATATCATATTTAATATTAGAAAGGTAAATTCAAGTATTCCGAATAAAATA
>CAYSLW010000308.1:0-2245 GCA_964431955.1 uncultured Candidatus Methanoperedens sp.
AATAGGGTTTATTTTAGATTTTTAAGCTATTTTATTAAGTTTGCTTTTGGCTCAATTATATCCATTTGCAGTAATACCTAGAAAAGCGTTTTAAACGCAACTCCCAGTAATTTAATAAGCTTCTTCTTATCCCCGCTTTTTATGAGTTTTTGCAATAGTATTGAAGGATGGTCCATGTCTCCGTATTCTGTGATAATTTCACTTATCTCTGGCTTGTTAAGAAATGCAATGAACTCATTCAGGTTTTCATCACTCAATTTTCCAAGGCTCTTATGAATCCTCATTCCGATGGCAAGCTCCCTTCCTACTGCGCTGCGCCACCGTCTTTCATACTCCTCCAGCCCCGCTTCTTTTCGCAACGCTCTGGCTGCAACCTCGCCTGCAATCTTTGCGCAGACAGCGCCCATGTAGATGCCGCCTCCTGACGTTGGCTTCACTTGCCCTGCAGCGTCCCCCACGAGCATCACGCCATCGGTTATGGTTTTTTTTGGTGGACCGAGAGGGATTCCTCCAAGCACAAATTCGGTGCGCGAGCCCCTGTATCTTGAGGCAACAACAGGGTGTGTCAGCAGTTTTTCGAGGCAATATTTTGCCGGAGCACCAGGGTTCCTGGCAAGACCAATTCTTGCATAACCGTTAAACGGTACAGCCCATGCAAAAAATCCAGGAGCGATTGTCTTACCTGTGAATATCTCCACAAATTCCGGGTCTTTTGCAACATAGGGGGCTTCGAACTGGATGCCGGATAAGAATTTTTCGCATCTTGGAAGTCCGACATTTCTGCCTACACTGCTCTGGATTCCATCGGCTCCTATTACAATATCGGCATAAATCTCTTTTTTCTCGCCATTAGAGATTACCGAGATTTTTCCTTTCTGCATGCCGACAAAACGCGTCTTTAGAAGTAAGTCAACTCCTACATCCAGCGAGCGCTCCACAAGCGCCCTGTCAAAAATTTTCCTATCTATAACATACGCTTTTACATCTTTCCCATCAACTCTTAATTCTTCGCAGTTCGGGGCATACACAAAAGCGCCTCTCATTTTATTTAAGACAAAACTCCCCTCTCCTGTTTCGCATTCTCTGAGGGCTGCCGTGCTTATGAGACCTGTGCACTGGACAGGTGAGCCGATGCTGGCGTGTTCTTCTATCAACAGGGTGCTGGCGCCGTTCTGGGCGGCATATCGGGCTGCTATTGCGCCGACTGGACCGCCGCCGACTACAACGACATCGTAGTTCATTATTTCTCTAAAATATTGCCTTTTTTCTTATTTTCTAATCTTTTTATTTTCTCCGGCGCTTCAAGATAATTATCGCTTGAAACAACACCCTTCCCCAGTTTTCCCTCTATATCCTTTCGTGTCGCCCCAGCCACATCTCCGCCGTCTTTTGCATCTTTTCGCAGCGCTGGGAATTGCTGGGAATCCCTGTATCGGGTAAATCTTGTCGTGGTAGCTTCGCCAAGCATTGTCAGGATCAATTCAATATCATCCATGTGATCTCTTAAGTTTTCATTTTCCAGCCCTTTTAATCGCTTATATTCGCTGGGGGTCAATCCGAAAGTCGCTCTGGAGATTTCTGCGGTTAGAATAGAGTAATCCTGTTTGGAGCTTACGCCTCTTTTATCCCACTCGTCAGTAAGTTCATCCCTTATTGCTACCCCCCTTACTCTTTTTTCGATCCACTCATCAGAATAACCTTTCAATTTATAGATCTCTTTCATTCGTTTTTGCGCCAGTTCCGGGTCTTCTATCTCTTGCACCCGTTCATATCCGACTTTTGCGAGCCATCTTTTGAAGGGTTCAGCTTTTGGGGATGGGATGGACTGGATTAGTCTGAACATTGATTCGGTGTTGGCGCAGTCGGTTTCGTATTTCTTACCGTCAGAGGATGACAATTTCAGTTGTACGATTTTCTCGTACAACTCAAATCCTTCCTCTTCAAGCTTGATTTTTAAATCCGACCAGTATCTTCTGGGTATAGAGCTGTCTGTCAAAACCCTCACAACATCAACAACTGAAAAATACCACTGTTCATCATGCCATGTTCTTCTTATTTTAGTTCCTTCAAAAACAACAAGTGCGTCTTTTGAGTCCATGTTCATCTCTCGATAGAGTAAATTTCTTGCATGGTCAAAATATCAGTAAGGTTAAAAAAGGTTGGGAGAGCGGTGTGAAAGTGATTTATTGCAGTTGATTTCATGTTTCCCTTGAAAACGACCCGCATGTTTCTTAGATTCATTTTA
>CAYSLW010000309.1:0-2241 GCA_964431955.1 uncultured Candidatus Methanoperedens sp.
CAAGGGCTATGAGGAGTTCTATAAGATAGCCCAGGAGAAGGGGGTAAAATTCATAAGGGGAAGAGCCTCTGAAATAGTTGAGCTTCCGAATAACAACCTTCTCATAAGAGCCGAGGATACGCTGTCCGGGGAAGTGATTGAGGTGGAGGCTGACCTGGTTGTCCTAGCGACTGCACTGGTGCCAAGTCGGGATTCGGATAAACTCAGGGAAATTCTGAAAATCGCCAGGGGACCGGACGGGTTCTTTATGGAAGCCCATCCCAAGATGAGACCCGTGGATACTCTGACTGATGGGGTATACATAGCGGGCTGCTCTCAAGGTCCCAAGGACATAGCTGATACCGTTGTGCAGGCAAAGGGTGCAGCTTCCAGCGTGAGCGTCCTCATTTCCCAGAAAAAGATGAGCCTCGACCCCATTGTTTCTTACAACGAAGAGCGCATATGCAGGGGATGCGGGGAATGTAAGCTTGTTTGCAAATTCGGGGCAATCGAACTTGTCAAGGAGGACGGCAGGCTGGTAGCCAAGGTCAATGAGGTATTATGTAAAGGATGCGGTGCCTGTGTTGGAGCATGCTGCAACGGAGCCATGACAATAAAACATTTCAGAGACGAGCAGGTCATGTCCATGGTCGAAGCGGCTATGGGGGGGATATGATGGAGCCAAAAATTATTGCCTTCTGCTGCAAGTGGTGTTCTTCAGCCGGAGCAGACCTTGCAGGTACATCGAGAATGAAGTATCCTCCAAATATCCGGATTATAAGGGTCATGTGTTCCGGCAGGCTTGAGCCCTCCTATATCCTCAGAGCCTTAGAGCTGGGCGCAGATGGCGTCATCGTTACCGGCTGCCACATCGGTGACTGCCATTACATCACGGGAAACGAGAAATGCCAGAAAAGGGTGGAGATGACCACAAGGCTTTTAGAAACCATGGGCATCGACCCAAGGAGGCTTCGCTTAGAATGGATTTCAGCCGCAGAGGGAGCCAGATTTGCAAGGGTGATGACTGATTTCGTTGAGGAGATAAAAAAACTCGAGCCCGTAGGAGTGTTTGATGGGAACTATAGATGAGCTTATAAAGGATACTGGAGCCTATGACTGCGTGGAATGCGGTAAGTGTACAACCGTGTGCCCGATCTCCAACGCCAACCCGAAATTTGCTCCCCGCTTGATTGTGGTGAAGGCAATGGCTGGCGTGGAAGGGCTTGCACAGGAGCCAGATATCTGGACATGCACAACATGCGAGACCTGCAGCGATATGTGTCCATACAAGGTGCTGTACTCAGAGTTTATAAGAGGGCTCAGGGTGGAAGCGGTTTCCTTAGGTGTCGAGCCCAGGTGCTCGCAGCATGGTCTAATGCAAAATATGATGAGAATGATGACCAATCCCACGCTAAAGCAAAATAGATTAAAGTGGGTTACTCCAGAACTGAAGATTGCTGATAAGGGGGAGGTCTTTTATTTCACCGGATGCCTGCCCCAGATGAGTATCATATTTGAGGATCGGGAGGGAGTGAACCTGCTGGGCATAGCTCAAAGTGCCGTTAAAATTTTTAATCGCGCCGGAATCACGCCTGTGGTGAGTAACCAGGAAGTGTGCTGCGGGCATGACTTGAACTGGGCTGGTGATGAGAAGAATGTCGAAAAACTAATGAAGATAAACCTGGATGTGATCAAGAATAGCGGTGCGAAGAAGGTTGTTTTCTCATGTCCTGAGTGTCTCCGAACCTTTGATGTTGATTACCAGGATATAGCCGGGGATCTGGATTACGAATTCATGCACATCTCAGAGTTTGTGGCTGACCTAATGGATGAGGGAAAGATATCCTTTAATAAAGTTGAGGAAAAAGTCACTTATCATGACCCATGCAGACTTGGAAGACATCTGGGCATATACGATGCTCCCAGGAATGTCCTTAAAGCATCAGGATTGGATTTAATCGAGATGGAGAGAAACATGAAAAAATCTGCTTGCTGCGGAGTGAGCGCATGGGTTTCCTGCGAGAGCCTTACCAAGAAAATGCAGCTTGAGCGCATGATGGAGGCTGTAGGAACAGGGGCTAAAAAACTCATAACCGCCTGCCCCAAGTGCCAGATTCATCTCAGGTGCGCGGTCTCCAAGGAGATGCCATTTGAAAAGGAGAAAGCGGACATACCCATCGAGGACTTAACTATTATGATTGCAAACTCAATGAAATAATGTGGAGCGTGAAAAGGTATGGTAAATAAAGCACTGGTAATCGG